>JBGPZN010000088.1:0-10128 GCA_041493815.1 Methylomirabilia bacterium | reverse complement strand
GCGGTTCATAATCCTGACGGCCGTCGTGGCCACGGAACCTCCACGTCCAGGCGCGCCTTCGTGACCCGGGCCCGGGGCAGCTCCACCCGCGCTCCGTCTCGGTCCAGCGTGAGCACGGCATCGGCGACGTCGACGAGACGCCCCTGGTGCTCCTCGCCGCCGGCCAGCCAGCACCGCACGCGCTTGCCGACCGCCCACCGGAGCTCGCGGTCCTTCCGGAGCTGGCGATCCAGCCCCGGTGACGACACTTCCAGATCGTACGCCTCCTCGATGAGACCGGTGGCGTCGAGCACATCGCCCAGCTCGCGGCTGGCGCGCTGGCAATCCTCGACGCGCACCCCCTCCGGTTTGTCGACGAACACACGCAATACCCCGCGCGGCCGGTGTCCCCGCCACTCGAGGTCTACGAGCGTCAGCCCGTGATCGCGGAGTACGGGCTGCAGCGCCTCCTCGATTCGGAGCTCGCGTTCGTCTTCGTGCATACCACCCGGCAAAAGTAAAAAAGTGGGCAACGCCCACTTTTTCGGGACTTTAGCACGTGATTGGTGCGGAGGCAAGCAATGCCGGGCCCTGACAGGCCCCGCACGCGGTCAGGGACGGGGGCGGAGCACCTCGAGACCGCGCAGCGTGTCGACCACCTGGTCCTTGGCAACCCGGCTCTCGTGGCGCGGGATGCGCCGCTCCTTGATCTCGACCACGCCCTCCTTGGCCAGCGCGTTGCCGATCGTCACGCGCACCGGCATGCCCAGCAGATCGGCGTCCTTGAACTTCACGCCGGGCCGCTCGTCGCGGTCGTCGAGCAGGGCGTCGAGGCCGGCCGCGCGGCAGGCCCGGTAGATCTCCTCCGCCGCCGCGACCTGGCCGGCGTCGCGCAGGCTCACCACGACGATGTGGACCTGGAACGGGGCGATGGCGGCCGGCCACACGATGCCGTCGGCGTCGGCGTTCTGCTCGATGACGGCGGCGGCGATGCGGGCCGGGCCGATGCCGTAGCTGCCCATGACGACCGGCTGCTCCTTGCCCGACTCGTCGAGGTACATCGCACCCAGCGCCTCCGAATACCTGGTGCCGAGCTTGAAGATGTTGCCGACCTCGATCACCTTCTCGACCGCCAGCGGCTGGCCGCACTGCACGCACGCCTCACCGGCCGCCACCGTGTGCAGGTCGGCGAACCGGGCCTCGAAATCACGGCCCGGGACGACGCCGCGCAGATGGACGCCCTCACGGTTGGCGCCGACGACGTAGGTGCCCTGCCGCAGGGCCTCGTCGGCGATCACCGGGACGCGCGCGCCCACCGGGCCCACCGACCCGGCCGCCGCGCCGAGCTGCTGCACGATCTCCTCGGCCTGAGCCGGACGGGCCTCCGCCCCCACCGCGCGGGCGAGCTTCCGCTCGTGGATCGCGTGGTCGCCGCGCACGAGCGCCAGCACGAACCCCGCCGGCGTGGCGTAGAGCAGCGACTTGATCGTCAGTCGGGGGTCGATCTTCAGGAGCTCGCTCACCTGGGCGATCGTGCGCGCGTTGGGCGTCGCGACCTCCTCGCGGCCGCCGGCCGGGAACGCCGGCGCCGCCGGCACCCCGCGGGCGATCTCGACGTTGGCGGCGTAGCCGCACCCCGCGCACAGCGCGATCTCGTCCTCGCCGGCCGCGCACGGGGCCAGGAACTCGTGGGCCCCGAGCCCGCCCATCATGCCGGTGTCGGAGTGCGCGACGTAGAAGCGCAGCCCGCAGCGCTCGAAGATCTTGCGATAGGCGTCCTCGTGGGCGGCGTAGGACCGGTCGAGCGCGGCCATGTCGGGATCGAGCGTGTAGGAGTCCTTCATGACGAACTCGCGCGTGCGCAGCACACCCGAGCGGGGTCGGGCCTCGTCGCGCTCCTTCGTCTGGATCTGGTACCAGATCTGCGGCAGGTCGCGGTAGGAGCGGATCTCGCGCGCGGCCAGCCAGGCGATGACCTCCTCGTGGGTCATGCCGAGGACCATGTCGCGGCCCCAGCGGTCCTTGAGCTTGAACATCTCGGGGATGCCGTCCCAGCGCCCGCTCTTCTGCCAGATCTCGGCGGGCTGGATCACCGGCATCGTGATCTCCTGGCCGCCGATCGCGTTCATCTCCTCCCGGATGATCGCGGTAATCCGCTCGTGGACCCGGTGACCGAGCGGCAGATAGACGTAGATGCCCGCCCCGAGCTGGCGAACCAGCCCGGCCCGCAGCATCAGCTTGTGGGACAGCGCTTCGGCGTCGGCGGGATCCTCCCGCAGGGTGGGGACGAGCGACTTCGCGAGCCGCATCTAGTGGGCGTCTTTCTTCTTGTTGGCGCCCTTCACACCCGGGGCGTAGACGAGACGCTCGACCGGCTTGCCGCCGAGGATGTGGGACTGCACGATCTCCGCGAGGTCCGACTGCTGCACGCCGGCGTACCAGACGTTCTCGGGGTAGACGACGATCATCGGTCCGTGGCCGCACTGCGAGAAGCACCCGGCCTTGTTGATTCGCACCTGCTGCCGACGGCCGGCCTTCACGACCTCACCGCGCAGGTACGTCACGAACCCCTCGACGTCGCCGCCCTGAGGGCAATCGTCGCCGCTGGTGCACACGAAGACGTGGGTCTCGTACTGGCCCATCAGGCACCCGCCCCCGCCGCTTCCTTGGCGGCGCGCCGCTCGGCCAGGAACTTGTCGACCTCCTCGCGCATGGCCGTCACGATCTCCTTCTCCGGAACCTTCCGGATGACCTCCCCGCCCTTGAAGATGAGCCCGATGCCGCGCCCGCCGGCCACGCCGATGTCCGCCGCGCGCGCCTCGCCCGGACCGTTCACCTCACATCCCATCACCGCGATGTGGATCTCCTCGTTCAGGCCGCGGAACTCGTCCTCGACCTCCTTGGCGAGCTTGACCAGGTCGACGTCGGCGCGGCCGCACGACGGGCACGACACGAACGTGAGCCCGCCCTTGCGCAGGCCGAGCGACTTGAGGATGTCGATGCCGACGCGCACCTCCTCGGTCGGATCGGCCGAGAGCGACACCCGGATGGTGTCGCCGATGCCCTGGCTCAGCAGCGCGCCCAGCCCGACCGCGGACTTGATGGTGCCGACGCCGGGCGTGCCGGCCTCGGTGACCCCCAGGTGAAATGGATAGTCGACCTGGTCGGACAGCTGACGGTAGGCCTCGATCATCATGAGCGGATCGGAGGCCTTCAGTGACACCTTCATCTCCGGATAGTTGCATTCCTCCAGGATGTGGATGTGACGCAGCGCCGACTCCACCATTCCCTGCGCCGTGGGTCCGCCGTATTTCTCGAGCAGATCCTTCTCCAGCGACCCCGCATTCACGCCGATCCGGATCGGGATCTTCCGCTCCTTGGCGAGCGCGACGACCTCCATGACGAACTTCTTGCCGCCGATGTTGCCGGGATTGAGGCGCAGGCCGTCGACGCCCTGCTCGAGCGCGATGAGGGCCAGCTTGTAGTTGAAGTGGATGTCGGCGACGAGGGGAATGCGGATCTGGCGCTTGATCTCGCCGAGCTTCTCGGCGGCCTCCCGCACCGGCACCGCGCAGCGGACGACGTCGCAGCCGGCCGCCTCCAGCGCCCAGATCTCGAGCAGGGTCGCCTGGACGTCGCGGGTGTCGGTCTTGGTCATCGATTGCACGGTGAGCGGCGCGTCCCCGCCGACCGTGAGGTTGCCGAGCGTGATCTGCCGTGTCCGGCGCCGAGTGATCATTCCTCTCCGTCCTATCGGAAGAATTTGAACGCGTTCAACCGCGTCAGGTCGTTGTAGAGCGCGAAGAACATGATGACCATGAGCAGCACGAAGCCCACCTGCTGGGCGACCTCGCGCTTGCGCAGCGACAGCGGCCGCCCCAGCACGGCCTCGATGACGAAGAACAGCAGGTGCCCGCCGTCGAGCATCGGGATCGGCAGCAGGTTGAGCACGCCGAGATTCACGCTGATCAGCGCCACGAACACCGCGACCGACACCAGCCCGTCATTGGCCTGGCGCGTCGTCTCCGTGGCGATCTGGATCGGGCCGCCGATGTTCGACAGGTCGATCTGCCGCGAGACGAGCTTCCACAGCCCCTTGGCCGTGAGCACGGTCATTTCCCACGTCTTGACCGTCCCCTGCCAGGCGGCGGTGAGCGGTCCGTACGGCTCGAACCGCACCGCCTTGGGGGCGAGGCCGGCCTGGATCTTGCCGACCGTCACCTCCTCGCCGGTGGGCAAGCGCTCCTTCACCGGCTCCGGCGTCACCGTCATCGTGAGCTGCTTGCCGTCGCGCTCGATGGTCAGCTCGAACGATTGGCCGGGCCGGGTGCGGATGGCCTCCAGCAAGTCCTCGTGGGTGTAGAGCGGCTGTCCGGCGACCATCAGCACGACGTCGCCGGGCTTGAGGCCCGCCCTCTCGGCCGGCGACCGCGGCCCCACCGACGTGATCATCGGCAACAGCTGCGGTCCGGCGCCGATGTCCCAGCTCTCTCGCGGCTCGCGGAAGACCGGATCGGGTACCGACCGCAGCCGCGGCGTCACCGTCATCGTGCTCTCGGCGCCGTCGTGACGCACGCGCAGCTCGAGGGGGCGGCCGGCGGACCGGGCCAGCGCGCGGTCGAGATCCTCCCAGTAGGCGACCAGCCGGCCGTTGACGCCGACGATCGTGTCCCCCGTCCGCAGCCCGGCGCTGGCGGCGGGGCTGTTGTCGGCCACCTTGCCCACCGTGGCCGGCCACACCGCGCGGCCGAGCGTGGCCAGCACCACCGCGAAGATCACGGCGGCCAGCACCAGGTTCATGGCCGGTCCGGCGAAGACGATGAGGAAGCGCGCCCATAGCGGCTTGAGCGCGAACGCCTTGGCGGAGTCGTAGACCGGCCCGCCGCCGCCCTCGAGCGGGTTCTCCTCGCCCACCATCTTCACGTAGCCGCCCATCGGGATGGCCGACAGCACGTACTCCGTCTCCGTGCCGCGCCAGCGGAGCAGCACGGGGCCGAAGCCGATCGAGAAGCGCTCGACCCCCACGCCCGTCCAACGGGCGACGAAGAAGTGGCCCAGCTCGTGAACGAGGATGAGGATGCCGATCACGATCACGAAGCGCACCACCACGAGCACGAACGGAGTGATCACTTCCACTGCAAGACTCCTCCGGAGCGGCCGAGCCAGGCCTCGACTCGACGGCGGGTGCGGGCGTCGGCCTCGATGCAATCGGTGATCGACGTGATCGCGCCAGCCCCTTCGGCCTCGACGGCGCGCTCGATGAGCTGCGGAATGTCGACGAACCGGATGCGGCGGTCGAGGAAGGCGGCGTTGGCCAGCTCGTTGGCGGCGTTCAGCGCCACCGGGGCGGCGCCGCCCGCCTCCAGCGCGGCGCGGGCCAGCCGCAGACACGGGAACTTGACCGGGTCCGGCTCGAAGAAGGTCAGCGCGCCCACGCGCGGAAGGTCGAGTCGAGGGGCCGGGGTCGGCCGCCGCTCAGGATACGTGAGCGCGTACAGGATCGGGATGCCCATGTCAGCCACGCCGAGCTGGGCGAGGACGCAGCCGTCGACGTACTCCACCATCGAGTGCACGATCGACTGCGGGTGCACGACGACCTGCACCTGGTCGGGCGACACGTCGAACAGCCAGCGGGCCTCGATGATCTCCAGCCCCTTGTTCATCAGGGTGGCCGAGTCGATCGTGATCTTGGCCCCCATCTTCCACGTGGGATGCTTGAGCGCGTCCTCCACCGTGATGGCCTCGAACCGCTCGCGCGGCCACTCCCGGAACGGTCCGCCCGAGGCGGTTAGTAAAATCCGGTGCACGTCGCCGCGGTTGTGGCCGACCAGGCACTGGAACACCGCGCTGTGCTCGGAATCGACGGGCAGCAGGGCGACGCCGCGCGCGCGGGCGGCCGCCGTCATGAGACGGCCCGCCATCACCAGCGTCTCCTTGTTGGCCAGCGCCATCGTCCGCCCCGCCTCGATGGCGGCCATCGTCGGCAGCAGGCCCACGCCGCCCACGAGTGCGGAGACCACGACGTCGGCCTCGACCTGCCCGGCCAGCGCCACCAGCCCGTCGACGCCGGCCAGCAGCTCCGGGCGCGGCGCCGGCAGCAGGCGGGCCAGGCGATCGCGGGCCGCCACGTCGAGCAGCGCGACCGCGCGCGGCGCGTACTTGCGGCACAGGTCGGCAACGAGGTCGACGTTGGAGCCGCGCGCCGCCAGGCCCGCCACCGCGAACTCGTCGGGGAAGCTCGAAACCAGCTCGAGCGTCCGCAGACCAATCGAGCCGGTGGCGCCCAGGATCGTGACGCGCTTCATCGGCAGCCCGCCAGCAGCGAGAAGTAGTAGAACGCCGGGAAGTTGAAGAGCAGGCTGTCGATCCGGTCCAGCACCCCGCCGTGGCCCGGGATCAAGCCGCCGGTGTCCTTGGTGTTGGCGCTGCGCTTGATCGCCGACTCCGCGAGGTCGCCGAACTGGCCGATGACGCCGAGCAGGGCGCCGGCGCCGAGGGCGAACCCGTAGCCGCAGGAGGGCAGCAGCCAGCCGCCGAGCGCCGCCCCGGTGGCGATCGAGGCGACCGCCTGGGCGAGCGCGCCCTCGACCGTCTTGCGCGGGCTGATGATCGCCGCCAGCTTGCGGCGGCCCAGCGTGGAGCCCACCAGGTAGGCCGCCGTCTCCCCGACCCAGGTCACGCCGACGACGAAGAGGACCAGCTCGTCGCCGACCGGCGAGGTGTGGTGCAGGAGGATGCCGAAGCCGAGGAGCCAGCCGACGTACGTCACCGCCAGCAGGTTGTTGGCGGCGCGCTCGACGTCCGGCGTCCCGCGCCAGACCGGCGCCGTCAGCACCGCCACCGCCGCCAGCGCCAGCGCGAAGACCGGCAGTGCGAGCGGATCGAGCAGCCGCGAGGCGCCGAAGGACGCGGTGACCGCCACGCCGGCGACGAGCGCGAAGCCACGATCGACGGGCCGGCCGGCCTGCTCGAACAGGCGCAGCAGCTCCCACAGCGCGGTCGCGCTGGCGATGACGACGAGGGTGTTGAACATCCACCCCGGCGCCTTGATCACGATGAGCAGGAAGACGGGCAACAGCACCAGCGCGCTGGCCAGCCGCTTCACCAGCGCGGACCTTGGCGGCGCGCCGAGCGCGAGGCTGGCGGCCGGCGTGGCGGCCACGTCACACCCCACCGAAGCGGCGGCTCCGCCGCTGGAAATCGGCGATGGCACGGTACAGGTCGCCGGCGCCGAAATCCGGCCACAAGGTCGACGTCATCCACAGCTCGGTATACGCGATCTGCCACAGCAAGAAGTTGGAGATCCGCATCTCGCCGCTGGTCCGGATGAGCAGATCCGGATCCGGGATGCCGTCCGTGTAGAGCGCCTGGCTGACGTGCGCCTCGGAGATCTCCTCGGGACCGAGTTCACCCGCGCGCACGCGCCCGGCCAGCGCCCGGAACGCGTCGAGCAGCTCGTCGCGGCCGCCGTAGTTGAACGCCATCAGCAGGGTCAACCCGGTGTTGGCCTTCGTCTCGTCGACGACGTGGTCGATGCCGCGCCGGACCGGCAGCGGCACGCCGGTGGGCCGGCCGATCACCCGCAGGCGGACGTTGCGCTCCATCAGCTCCGGCAGCTCGCGGTAGATCGCCTCCTCCAGCAGCCGCATCAGCGTGGAGACCTCGTCCTCGGGGCGGTTCCAGTTCTCCGTCGAGAACGCGTAGAGCGTGAGGAAGCGCAGCCCCACCGCGTCGGCGGCCCGCACCAGGGCGCGGGCCGCCTTCACGCCCTCCCGGTGGCCGGCCACGCGCGGCAGGCCCCGCCCCGTCGCCCACCGGCCGTTGCCGTCCATGATGACCGCCACGTGGGCCGGCACCGGCTGGGCGCGGACCAGGGAGAGCAGCTCCTGCTCGCCGAGTCCATCCAGCGTCGGGGCCGCCGCCGCGCGCCTCAGAATGTGAGGATCTCCTGCTCCTTCTTCTTGAGCAGCTCATCCACCTTGGCGATGAACCGGTCGGTCGTCTTCTGGACCTGGTCGTGGCCGCGCCGCTCCTCGTCCTCCGAGAGCTTGGTGTCCTTGGCCACCACCTTGAGCTTGTCGTTGGCCTCCCGCCGGATGTTGCGCACGGCGACGCGGGCGTCCTCGGCCATCTTCGCCACGGTCTTGACGAGCTGCTTGCGGCGCTCCTCGGTCGGCGTCGGCATCGTGAGCCGGATCAGCTTGCCGTCGTTGACCGGCGTGAGGCCGAGGTCGGACTTCTGGATCGCCTTCTCGATGGCGCCGATCTGGCCGGCCTCCCACGGCTGGATGGCCAGGGTGCGGGCGTCGGGGGTCGACACCGACGCCATCTGGTTGATCGGCGTCGGGGTGCCGTAGTAGTCGACGCGGATCGCGTCGAGCAACCCGGCCGACGCCCGGCCCGTGCGCACGGTGGCGAACTCCCGGCTCAGCGCCTCCAGCGCCGTGTTCATGCGCGCGTCCACGTCCTTCAGCACGTTCTGCATGACGGCCTCCTGATGGACGGGGCACTCCCGAACGGTTCCCCCGCCCCCTACCGGCTCACGCCGACGAGGTCACGATCGAGCCCACCGGCTCACCGCAGACGATGCGTGCGATGTTGCCGGGGCGGGTCAGGTCGAACACGACGATCGGCAGCTTGTTGTCCATGCAGAGCGAGATCGCGGTGGTGTCCATGACCTCCAGGCGCCGGTTCAGCACCTCGATGTAGGTCACGGTGGCCAGCCGCTCGGCGCTGGGGTCGCGGGCCGGATCCGCCGAGTAGATGCCGTCGACCTTCGTCGCCTTCAAGATGGCGTCGGCACCGATCTCCACCGCGCGCAGGGCGCCGGCGGTGTCGGTCGTGAAGAACGGATTGCCGGTGCCGGCGGCGAAGATCACCACGCGGCCCTTTTCCAGATGTCGGATCGCGCGCCGGCGGATGTAGGGCTCGGCCACCGCGCGCATCTCGATCGCCGACAGCACGCGCGTCTGGCAGCCGGCCTTCTCGAGCGCGTCCTGCAGGGCCAGCGCGTTGATGATGGTGGCCAGCATACCCATGTAGTCCGCGGTGGCTCGCTCCATGCCGCCCGCGCTGGCGGCCATGCCGCGGAAAATGTTGCCGCCCCCGATGACGATCGCCAGCTCGACGCCCAGCGCGGTGACCTCGCGTACCTCGTCGCCGACCCGCGTGAGCACGGACGGGTCGAGCCCGTAGCCCTGGCTCCCGGCCAGCGCCTCCCCCGAGAGCTTCAGGACTATGCGGCGGTACGCCGGGCGCCGGCGGCCCGTCTCCGCCGCCACGGCTAGCCGCCTCCGCCCACCTGGAAGCGCGCGAATCGCTTCACGACGACCTTCTCCTTGGTGGCCGCGTTGACCTGGTCCACGAGGTCCTTCACCCGGAGCTTGCCGGAGACGTCCTTGATGAACGGCTGCTCGAGCAGGCACTGCTCGCTGAAGAATTTCTCGAGCTTGCCCTCGACGATCTTGTCGAGCACCTGGGCCGGCTTCTTCTGGTCGGCCATCTGCCCGCGGTAGATCTCGCGCTCCTTCTCGAGCACGGTGGCCGGCACGTCCTCGCGCGCGACGTAGCTGGGGTTGCTGGCCGCCACCTGCATGGCGAGGTCGCGCACCAGTCCCTGGAACGCGTCGGTCTTGGCCACGAAGTCGGTCTCGCAGTTGACCTCGACCAGCGCGCCGAGCTTGGCGCCGGCGTGGATGTAGGCGTGCACGAGGCCGTCCTTGGCGTCGCGGCTCTCGCGCTTCTTGGCGTCGGCCAACCCCTTCTTCCTCAGGAACTCGACGGCGGCGTCGAGATTGCCGTCGCTGGCCTGCAGCGCCGACTTGCAGTCCATCACGCCGGCCCCCGTGCGCTCGCGCAGCTCCATCACCGTCTTCGCGTCGGCCGCCATCAAGATACCTCCGCCTCGGCGGCGGCCTCCGCCATCTCGCCCACCTCGCCGCCCTCGGCCTCGGCGTCGTCCTTGGCGAGGGTGCCACGGCCCTCCAGGATGGCGTCGGCCATCCGCGAGGTGATCAGGCGCACCGCCCGGATCGCGTCGTCGTTGCCGGGGATCGGGAAGTCGATGCCGGTCGGATCGCAGTTCGTGTCCACGATGGCCACGATCGGGATGCCCAGGCGCCGGGCCTCGGCCACCGCGATGTTCTCCTT
>JBGPZN010000452.1:0-3198 GCA_041493815.1 Methylomirabilia bacterium | reverse complement strand
GCCAGGAACTGGCGGCCGTCCATCCCGGGCATCGAGACGTCGAGCAGGATCAGGTCCGGCGCCAGCTCGGGCAGCCGGTCGAGCGCCTCGCGGGCGTTGGACAGCGCGGTGGCGGTGTAGCCGGCGTCGTTGAGGAGAAGGACCTGGACGTCGCGCAGATATTTCATGTCGTCGAGGATCAAGATCCTCTTTGTCACGCGCGCCGCGACTGCAAGCCGACTGCCACGTTGGCCAAAGAACCACCGCTAGTGGCAGCATCCTCGAGCGACGCGGCCGGCAGAGTCTCGGCCCTCGCCGCTCATGACACTAGCGTGACGGACTGACGCCGCCCGTGTCAGCCGCGCAACCCGCCGAACACCTACGAAACCCCGGTGAGCTACACGACGCCGGACTCTCGGAGCTTGGCGATCTCCGCCGGCGCCAGGCCGGCTTCGCCGAGGACGGCGTCGGTGTGCTCCCCGAGCGCGGGCGCCGGCGTCCGGATCCCGCCCGGGGTCCGCTCGAAGCGGATGGGCGTGTCCAGGGTCCGGAAGCGGCCCGCCCGAGGGTGTTCCTGCTCGACGATCAGACCCGTCGCAATCACCTGGGGGTCGTGGGGGAGGTCGGCGTAGCGGTTGACCGGCGCGCAGAGGACGTCGCGAGCCTCCAGGCGCGCCATCCAGTCGGCGACGGTGCGCCCGCGGAAGACCTCCGCCAGCAGCGCGGTCAGCTCCTCGCGGTTCCGTAGCCGATCGGCGCGGGTGGCGAATCGCGCGTCGGTGGCCAGCGCCGGCCGCTCGACCGCCTCGCAGAACGGCGCCCACAGCCGATCGATCCACACCGCCACGTAGACCCAGCCGTCACGCGCCTCGAACGCCTGGAACGGCACGATGTAGGGATGGCCGCTGCCCCAGCGGCCCGGCTCCTCACCCGTCGCGAGAAAAATCGACAACCGCGCCATGTGCGCCAGCAGCGTACCGTTCAGGAGGGAGACGTCCACACGCTGGCCCTGCCCCGTCCGCTCGCGGTGGAGCAGCGCGGTGAGGATGCCCTGACCGGCCATGAGCGCGCCGATCGTGTCGAGCACGGGCGCGCCGCACAGCACCGGGGGCCCGTCGGGCTCACCCATGACGGCCATCAGTCCGCCCATGGCCTGCACCAGCATGTCCACCCCGGGCTTGTCGCGCCACGGTCCCTGGGGGCCGAACGCGGAGAGCGAGCAGTAGACCAGCTTGGGATTGAGCAGTGCCAGCCGCGGCCAGTCGATGCCGAGGCGCTCGGCCACGCCGCCGCGATACGCCTCGATCACCACGTCGGCGCGCGCCACCAAGCGCTCGAAAGCCGCCCGGCCCTCCGGCCGAGCCAGGTCGAGGGTCACGCTGCGTTTGTTGCGGTTGACCGTGATGAACACCGCGCTCTCGCCGCCGAGCTGGGTGCCGTAGACGGTGCGGGAGGCGTCACCGCCGGACGGTTGCTCGATCTTCACGACGTCGGCGCCCATGTCCGCCAGATACATGCCGCAGGCGGGGCCCGCGATGAGGTGCGCGAGCTCGAGCACGCGATAGCCGGACAGGGGCAGCGCCGCCATGGCGCCTTACTCTAGTCCATCGGCC
This sequence comes from Methylomirabilia bacterium, assembly GCA_041493815.1. Classification (GTDB taxonomy): domain Bacteria; phylum Methylomirabilota; class Methylomirabilia; order Rokubacteriales; family CSP1-6; genus AR5. The sequence goes on along the minus strand of JBGPZN010000452.1, from coordinate 1,606 downwards.
TTGGGGGTTGCCGGCGATTCGTCGTAGTGTGTCGCATGATCGTCCCCTCGCGGCAGGTGCGGCGGTGAGCGAGACGGCCGACCTGCTGCTGCGCGGCGCGCGCCTGCCGGACCGGGACGGGCTCGTGGACATCGCGATCATCGGCGAGCGCATCGCCGGCGTGGACACCGTCGCGCGAGAGGCCCGCGAGACGATCGAGCTCGCCGGCCGCCTGGTGACGCCGGGCCTGGTCGAGTCGCACATCCACCTCGACAAGGCGCTGCTCACCGACCGCATCGCGTCCACGGCGGGGACGCTCGCGGAGGCCATCCGGCTCACCGGCGAGGCCAAGCGCGCCTTCACGGTCGAGGACATCCGCAGCCGCGCCCGCCGCGTCCTCGACCTCGCGGTGCGGGCGGGGACGACGGCGATGCGCAGCCACGTCGAGGTCGATCCCATCGTCGGGCTGATCGGCATGGAGGCGATGCTGCCGCTGCGCGAGGAGTACGCGCCGGCGCTCGACCTGCAGCTCTGCGCGTTCGCGCAGGAGGGCATCGTCAAGGCGCCGGGCACCGAGGGTCTCCTGCGCCGCGCGCTGACGATGGGCGCCGACCTGGTCGGCGGCTGTCCCTACAACGACAGCGACGGCGTCGAGCACATCCGCATCGTCTTCGCGCTAGCCACCTCCTTTGGCGTGGACGTCGACTTCCACGTCGACTTCGCCGACGAGCCCGAGCACCTGCACGTGCGCGAGGTCGCCGCCCACACGGTGCGGGCGGGCTGGCAGGGGCGCGTGGTCGTCGGCCACCTGACCGAGCTGGCCGCGGTGCCGGGCTTCCGGCAGGACGAGATCATCGCGGAGATCAAGAGCGCCGGGCTGGGCGTCGTCTGCCTGCCGGCGACCGATCTCTATCTGATGGGACGCCGGGACGAGAGCAACGTGCGCCGCGGCCTCACGCCCGTGCGGCGACTGCTCGAGGCCCACGTGCCGGTGGCGCTAGCCTCCAACAACATCCGCAATCCGTTCACGCCGGTGGGCACCGCCGATCTCATCCACATGGCGTTCGTGACGGCGGTGGCGGCGCACATGGGGACGCCGGCCGACCTGCGCGCGCTGCTGGCGGCCATCACCGTGCACCCCGCGCGTCTGCTGCGCCTGCCCGACTACGGCCTGACGCCGGGCTGCTACGCCGACCTCGTCGTCTGGGATTGCGCGCAGCCCGAAGACACGGTGGCGACCATGCCGCCCCGCACGCTCGTGCTCAAGCGCGGCCGCGTGACGATCGAAGCCCGCCACGAGGTCATCGACCGATGGAGATCGTGAGCTCGGCAGTCGTCGCGCGGGGCGTGGGTATCGCTGTCCTGCTCGCGCTGGCGATCATGATCGTGGCGCGCGGCCTGACACCGTCGGATGGCGGCCTGCTGGCGTTCGTGCACCTGATCGACCTCGTCTTCCACGAGGCGGGCCACGTGATCTTCGGATTCTTCGGCCGCTTCCTCGGCGTGCTCGGCGGCTCGCTCAACCAGGTCCTCGTCCCCGCGGCCTGCACCGGCTACTTCCTCTGGCATCGCCAGCTCGCCTCCGCCGCCGTGATGCTGTTCTGGACGGGCGAGAGCCTCGCCGACG
>JBGPZN010000125.1:0-8414 GCA_041493815.1 Methylomirabilia bacterium | reverse complement strand
CGGATCGACGTGAGCCACTGCGTGCCGATCCGGCGGGCGTCGGGGTCCAGGGCCTGGATGGCCGCCGTGTACGACGACGGGCCGGCGGTGAGGCGCTCGCCCAACGCCTGCCGCAGCTCGGTGCGTCCCTCGATCGCCCGAAAATCCTCGATGATGGGCCGGACGGCGTCCCAGCGTTCGACGAACTCGCGCCACTCGCCCGCCAGCGGGGCCTGGCCGTCGCCGCCGGCCGCCTCGGGCAGGCACTCCTTCACGAGATCGCGGTAGCGGTCCATCTGCTTGAGGCGCTCGTCGATGTTCGCCTCGACCATGCTGAGGCCGGCCGCGATCACGGCCTGGGCCAGCGGATCGCCGCCGGCGAGTCGCGGCCGCACGTGACGATACCAGGCCCACAGCGCGGTCAGCTCGCCGAGGTAGAGGACGTTCTTGCCGACCTTGGCCCGGATCGCGCCCAGCGCGCGGGGCCGGAACGCGGTACTGCCGTCGCGGGTCCGCTCGCCGAGGACGAGCAGGCCCTCGCCGTAGTCGCCGCGGTACACGCTGCCGGCGGCGAGCACGGAGCCGAACCCGATCCGGGTCGGGCCGACCACACCGGCGAGGCCGCCGAGGAAGATCGGCGCCTGGTCGAGCATCACGCCGCGGGGCACGTCGCCGAACATCGACGGTGTGGCCTTGTCACCGCGCGGACTGAAGTTGAAGTGGATGAAGCCGCTACCGACCTCGCTGTGGTGCTTGCGGCCGGTGCCGCCGGCGAGGAGGCAATCGCAGAAATTGATCAAACTCCCCAGGACCACGAACGGGAAGACGATCGTCATCTTGAGTCCTACATTGTGGGCGAAGTAGCTCTCCTCCTCGAGCAGGCAGCCCTCGCGGCCGTGAAAGCCCTGGCGCACCTCGCAGCCGTCGAGGAGCACGGAGTCCTTCACGAACCCACCCTGGATCTTCACGCGGCGGCCGAGCACCGCGTTGTCGAGCGTCACCGGCTCCTCGTAGCCAAGCTCGGCGCCCTCGAGGATGACCGTGCGCTCGCCGGAGATCTTGGTGCCGGGGTGCAGGACCAGACCGCGCGCGACGATCTGCTCCAGTCGGACCTCGGGACCGATGACCACCGAGTCGGGCCGGACAATCCGCGCGCCCGCCGCCAGCAGCGCCCGCACCGGCGCGTCGATGGCCGGCGCCACGGTGACCCGCGCGCGCGGCCCGACGGTCTCACCCCGGGCGACGTGGCGGTCGACGACGACCGCGCCGTCGAGCACCGTCACCTCGTCCTCGAGGGTCGAGTCCCGGATCCGGCTGCCGGGGAAGACCGTGCAACGCTCGCCGAGGCGCACGCTGCCCTCCAGGCACGTGCCCGGATAGAGCACGGTGTCCTCGCCCACCTCCACGTCGACGTCGACGTAGGTGGCGGCGGGGTCGATCACGGTCACACCCTCGGCCATCAGCCGGTCGAGGATGCGCCGGCGCTGGATGGCCGCCAGCTCGGCGAGCTGACGGCGGTCGTTGATACCGAGCGCCTCGGCCGGATCGCCCACCGACACGGCCTCGACCTTGGCGCCCGCGCGCGCCAGCCGCCCGATCACGTCGGTGAGGTAGAGCTCGCCCTGCTCGTTGTCGGGCTTGACCTCGCCGAGCGCCGGCCACAGCCGGCGCGCGTCGAAGCAGTACACGCTGGTGTTGATCTCGTCGACCTTCTTCTGGTCGTCGGTGGCGTCGCGCTCCTCGACGATGCGGTTCACGCGCCCGCCCAGCCGCAGCACGCGCCCGTAGCCGTGTGGACGCTCGACCCGCGCGGTGAGCACGGTCGCCGCCGCTCCGCTCACGCGCTGGTGCTCCACCAGCCGCTCCAGCGTCTCCAGCAGCAGCAGCGGCATGTCCCCCGCCAGCACCAGCACCGGGCCGCTGGCCGGACAGGCGGCGCGGGCCTGCAGCACGGCGTGGCCGGTGCCGAGCCGCTCGCGCTGCTCGACGATGGTGACGTCGTCGCCGGCCAGCGCGCGAATGCCGTCGGCGTTGGGCCCGACCACCAGCACCACGCGGTCGGCGAGCGTCCGCGCCAGCCGCAGCGCGTAGCCGATGAGGGGGCGCCCGCAGATCTGGTGGAGCACTTTGGGCGTCCGCGAGCGCATCCGTTTGCCCTCGCCGGCCGCCAGGATGACCGCCGTCAATCCATTCATGCGGAGATCTTCATACTAGCATCGGCACGGGGCAAGGCCTGTGCCACATCCCGCGGCCGCACCGATGCCGCACTTCCGGGGCGGCGTGTGGCGCTTCGGCCCCACCGCTGACTAGCGGGCGTGGCGCAAGTGAGACAGCAGGTGCTCGATCCGGGGTGGCAACGCTGACGCGAACTCCATGCGTTCCTGAGTCACGGGGTGCACGAAGGTCAGGGCCGTAGCGTGCAAGGCCAGGCCGTCGAGCGGCACCGGCAGCAGCCCGCGGCGCCGGCCGCCGTAGACCTCGTCGCCGGCGATCGGGTGTCCCAGGCTGGCCAGGTGAACGCGGATCTGGTGGGTACGGCCGGTCTGCAGTCGCGCCTCGAGGTACGTGAACTCGCCGAGCCGCTCCAGCACACGGAAATTGGTTACCGACCGCCGTCCCTGCCCGAGCGGCCGCACCGCCATCCGCTTGCGGTCACGCGGATCGCGACCGATCGGCTTGTCGATCACGCCCTCGGCCGGTCCCACGCGGCCATGGGCGAGGGCCAGGTACACGCGCCGCACGGTGCGCGCCACCAGCTGGGTGGTGAGCGACTCGTAGGCCAGGGGCGTCTTGGCCATGACGAGCAGTCCCGAGGTGTCCTTGTCGAGTCGGTGCACGACGCCGGGGCGGCGGGGGCCGCCGACGCCGGCGGTGCCGGGCGCGTGGGCGAGGACGGCCGCCGCCAGCGTGCCGCGCGCGTGACCGGCCCCGGGATGCACCACGACGCCGGCCGGCTTGTCGAGGACCAGCACGTGCTCGTCCTCGTGGACCACGCTGAGCGCGATCGGCTCCGGCTCGAGCTCCTCGGGTGGCAGCGGCGGGATCTCCACGTCGATCCGTTCCCCCGCCACCACCCGGTGCGAGGGTTTGCGCGCCAGGCCGCTCACCCGCACGTGGCCGCCGGCGATCAGAAGCTGCAGGCGTGCGCGGGAGAGGCCGGAGACCCGTGCCGCCAGCCAGCGATCGAGGCGCTCGCCGGCGGCGGGGGCGTCGACCACCAGCGCCACGCGTCGCACGGCTAGCAGGCTGCTGAAAAAGGCCCATCTGCTTCGTTGGCGCCCTCAGCCGCACGCTCAACGTACGGGGAGTACGCCTCGCGTGCGGCCATCGGGCGCCGCCTCGCATCTGGGCCTTTTTGAGCAGCCTGCGGCTTTTTCAGCAACCCACTGGCTAGCTCGGCGCGGGCGTGGAGCGGTCGTTGAGCAGGCGCAAGGCGAGGAGCGCGACCCCGACGGTGATCGCCGAGTCGGCGACGTTGAACGCCGGCCAGTGCCAGCCGCGCCAGTACACGTCGACGAAGTCGACGACGGCGCCGAAGCGCGCGCGATCGACGAGGTTGCCGACGGCGCCGCCGAAGATCAGGCCGATCGCGAGCCGGCCCGTCCACCCGCCCGCCGGCAGCACGCGCAGCGCCACCCGCGCCAGCACCGCCAGGGCCACGAGGGAGAGCGCGGCCACGACCCAGCGCCAGCCCGGGGGAACGCTGCCGAGCAGGCCGAACGCCAGGCCGGGGTTCAGCACGAGCGTGAGCGCCAGCCACCCGTCGATGAGGGTGACGGGGACGCCGAGGGGCAGGCGCTCGAGCACGACGGCCTTGGTGATCTGGTCGAGCGCCACGATGGCGCCGGCCAGCAGCAGCACGAGGCTCACGCGCCGACGACGGCCACGCAGCGATCGCACAGGCTGGGATGCGCGGGGTTCGCGCCCACCGCGGGGCTGCGCATCCAGCAACGCTCGCACTTGTCGCCGGGGGCCCGGTTGACGTCGATCACGAGCCCGGGGATCTCCTGGCTCTCGTAGTGCACCGCCCCGGTCGGGCCCGGCTCCAGGTCGACCCGGGAGACGATGAACAGCGTCGACAGCAGCGTCCGCTTGGCCCGGAGCAGCGCGGGCAGGTCCTCGGGCGCGCTGGCGATCCGCACCGTCGCCTCCAGCCCGCTGCCGATCAGCTTGCGGGCGCGCGCCAGCTCCAGGGCCCTGGCCACCTCGCGCCGCACCTCGAGTAGACGCTCCCACTCACGCTTGAGGGCGTCGTCGAGCCACTCCAGGGGCACCTCGGGGAACCGTTCGAGGTGCACGCTCTCCGAGCGGGTGCCCGGCAGGTAACGCCAGGCTTCCTCCGCGGTGAACGTCATCAGGGGCGCCATGAGCCGGGCGAGCGCGGCGAAGACCTCGTAGCACACGGTCTGGGCCGCGCGCCGGCGGGGGTCGCCCGGCGCCGAGGTGTAGAGACGATCCTTGATGACGTCGAGGTAGAGCGCCGAGAGATCGACGGCGCAGAAGTTGTGGACCGAGTGGAACGCGGTGTGGAACTGGTACTCGTCGTAGGCGCGCGTGACGCGATCGACCAGTCGGGCCAGACGGTCGAGGGCGAACCGGTCCACTTCCTCCAGCGCCGCGTACGACTGCCGGTCGCGCCGGACGTCGAAGTCGGAGAGGTTGCCGAGCAGGAACCGGAAGGTGTTCCGGATCCGGCGGTAGGCGTCGGCCAGCCGATCGAGGATCTCCCAGGAGACCCGGATGTCTTCGGTGTAGTCCTCGGCGGCGACCCAGAGTCGCAGGATCTCGGCGCCGTACTTCGGCAGAAGATCGTCGAGCGAGATGACGTTGCCGAGGGACTTGGACATCTTGCGCCCGTCGCCGTCGACGAAGAACCCGTGCGTGAGGACGATCCGGTAGGGCGGCTGGCCGCGCGTCGCCATCGACTCGAGCAGCGAGGAATGGAACCAGCCGCGGTGCTGGTCCGAGCCCTCGATGTACATGTCGGCCGGCCACCGCAGCTCGGGCCGCGTCTGCAGCACCGCGGCGTGGCTGCAGCCCGAGTCGAACCAGACGTCGAGGGTGTCGGTCTCCCTGCGGAAGCGGTCGCCGCCGCAGCCGGGACACCGGGTGCCGGCCGGCAGCAGCTCCGCGTCGCTGCGCAGGTACCACTCCTCGATGCCGCGCCCCTCGCCGAAGATCCGCGCCACGTGCTCGATCACCGCCGCGTCGAGCAGGAGCGCACCGCAGGCCTCGCAGTACAAGGCCACGATCGGCACGCCCCACACCCGCTGGCGCGACAGCGTCCAGTCGGGACGATGCGCGATCATGTTGTAGATGCGATCCGCGCCCCACGGCGGCACCCATCGCACGTCGCGCCGGATGGCGGTGAGCGTGCGCTCGCGCAGCGCCTGCTTGTCGAGGGCGGCGAACCACTGCTCGGTCGCCCGGAACAGCGTGGGGTTCTTGCACCGCCAGCAGTGCGGATACGTGTGCTCGAACGGCACCTGGGCGATCAGCGCGCCGCGGGCGTCGAGGTGCGCGATGATCTTGGGGTTGGCCTCCCACACCGTGAGACCGGCGAAGTGCTCCACCTCGGGGATGAAGCGCCCATCGTCGTCGACCGGGTTGTAGACGCGCAGCCCGAGCGCGCGGCCCAGCTCGTAGTCCTCTTCTCCGTGGCCCGGCGCGATGTGCACGAGCCCGGTCCCAGTGTCCATCGCGACGAACGGCGCCGTCGCTACCGTGCCGGTGCGATCGATCCAGGCGTGACGGTACTCGAGGCCGGCCAGCGCGTGGCCCGGCATCGTCGCCAGCCGGCGCGGCCGCTCCAGTCGCGCCAGCGCCGCGAACGCATCGGCCAGCTTGGACGCGACGATCAGCGTCTCCCCCCGCCCCTCCAGCGCGACGTATTCCTCCTCGGGATGCACGGCGATCGCCAGGTTGGCCGGCAACGTCCACGGCGTCGTGGTCCAGATCGCCAGCGACGGCTTGGGCGCCGCCGGCGCCGCCGGTAGCGGGCCGGTGAGCGGGAACCTCACGTACACCGACGGCGCGCGCTCTTCCTCGTACTCGACCTCGGCCTGGGCCAGCGCGGTCTTGCAGTGCATGCACCAGTGCACGGGCTTCAACCCCTTGTGCACGAGCCCTTGACCGACCAGGCGTCCGAACTCACGAACGATCACGCCCTCGTAGGAAGGAGCCATCGTCATGTAGGGGTGGTCCCAATCGCCGAACACGCCAAGACGCTTGAACTCGTCCCGCTGGATGTCGATGAACTTCAGCGCGTATTCGCGGCAGCGACGGATCTTCTCGATGGGGTCCATCGCCCGGCGCACGTCCACGCCCGGCCGGTCGAGCCCGAGCTCCTTGTCGACCTGGTGCTCGATGGGCAGTCCGTGGCAATCCCAGCCCGGCACGTAGACCGCGTTGAAGCCCGCCATCGAGCGCGACTTCACGATGACGTCCTTGAGAACCTTGTTCAACACGTGGCCCAGGTGAATGTGGCCGTTGGCGTACGGCGGTCCGTCGTGCAGGATCCACAGCGGGCGGTCCGCGGCCACCTGGCGCAGCCGCTTGTAGATGCCGATCTCTTCCCACCAGGCGAGCATCCGCGGCTCGGCCTGGGCGAGGTTGGCCTTCATGGGAAAGTCGGTTTTTGGCAGGTTCAGCGTGGCTTTGTAGTCCATGACCCAGGAAGCGTCATGGTACCACACGCCCTCTTGCGGGCTACTTCGGGGCCAGGTGCACCTCGCCCTTGGCGGCCTCGAAGGTGATCCTGAACTGGTCGAGGAAGTCGCGTCCCAGCAGTCCGTCGCCGACGCCGGCGCCGGCCAGCTCGTAGGATCCGACCGGCATGCGGCCCACGCGCGCCTCGCCCACCTCGAGCGAGTCCACGATGACGTAGTTGATGCGGTCGGTGCCGGTGGCGCCGGTGATGCTGCCCGTCGCCACCGGTCGGCTGATCGCCACGCCGGCCGCCTGCAGCGTCCGGGGGCTGATCATCGTGCGGTCGGCGCCGGTGTCGAGCAGCAGCTGGGCCGTGAACTCGCCGTTGATCCTCACGTCGACCATGATGCGCTGCCCCGGCGTGTACTTGATCACCGCCGCGCCGGGCGGCTTGGCGGCGGCGGTGCCCGCGGTCGCGCTCACCGGTACGGGCGGCGCATTGCGGAGCCCGAGCGGCATGGCGGCGCCGCGATACTGGCCGGGGATCTTCTCGAGTCCGTCGGCGTAGTGATTCTGGCCGCGCTCGTCGGTGTAGCGGTAGATCTGGGCGTGGGCGCTCGAGGGTAGCCCCGCAATCAGCAGGCTCAGCGAGAGGGCCACGAGGACCGCCCGGGGCATACAACGATCATAGCCCACAGCGCCGAAGCCGATAGACGACCATTTCCGGGCCCCCGGAGACCTCCACCCGCTCCAGCCGCACCCGATGCACCGGCTCCAGGAGGTCGGCGCGGGCGGCCAGGCGCGGGAACCAGCTCGGAAAGATGATCACGTAGTCCGGACAGGTCTCACCCACGAAGCGGATCACGCCATCCTCGCCCTGCCGCCGGTACGGCAGGATCTCCGGCGTCACCAGCCCCATGAGATCCACGATCTCGCGGCGCGAGACATACGCGATGGCCCCGATATCGTTGACGGCGAGCCGGGCGGTGCGGGGCACGTTGGCGTCGACCCAGCGGCCGAGACCGACCTGCATCGCCTCGATGTTCTGCACGCCCCACGCGTAGCGCTGGGCGGCCGGCACCAGGGCCCACAGGGCCAGCGCCAGCCACGCCAGCAGCGCCGCCCGCCGCCCCCAGCGCAGAGCGGGGCCGACGCCGACGGCGATCACCACGAGGGCCAGCGGCAGCAGATGGATCGAGTAGCGTCCCTCCTGGAATCCCGGACCGCGGTACGGCGCCAGCAGGGCCATGCCGAGCGGGTGGGCGAGCAGGGCGAGGCCGACGACGCCGAGGGCCGCGCCGCGCCGACGCCACGCCAGCCCGATCGCCGGCAGCAGGACGAGCGGCAGCAGCGCGTGCGTGCGCCAGAGCCACGCCACCCACTCGCGAACGAACGCCCACGGCCGCACGGCCAGCGTCGTCGTGAGCGGCTCGCGCAGGCCGCCCAGCCAGCCGATGAGCCCGCCCTCGACCTTCGCCGCCGCCGTCGCGGGATAGAGCGCACCGACCGTGGCATAGGAGAAGGCGACCATCGGCGCGACAACGGCGATCGGCACCAGCACGAACGCCGCGACGCGCGCCGGCGTCAGCGGTCGCGCCAGCAGGAAGAACGGGACCAGCAGCGCAGCCTCGGGACGGGCCGCGACCGCCAGCGCAGCGAGCGCGGCCGTGAGCCACGTGCGCTCGGCGGCGTGGGCGACGAGTGCGGCGGCCACCAGCAGCGCGGCCAGCGTGACCTCCATGCCCGACAGCGAGCCCCAGGCGATGGGCCCGGCCCACAGCAGCGCG
>JBGPZN010000185.1:0-6715 GCA_041493815.1 Methylomirabilia bacterium | reverse complement strand
CCGGGCACCTCATCGCGCTCGCGAATGCCGTGAAGGAGATGGTCGATCGCCCGCGCCTCGACCGTTCGGCGCTCGCCGGCATCGAGGACGCCGTGCTGCTCGTCCGCCTCTCGACCGTCATGGCGGCCGGCGGCGATGCCCGCCCGGGCCAGGCCGCCCGCCGGCGCCTGGAAGAGGCCCTCGACGCCGTCACGACGGCCGCCCAGCCGCCGTTGCACGGCGCGGCCGAGTGGCCCTCGCGGCTGGCGACGCTGAAGACGCGCGCTCGATCGGTGCTGGACGCCGCCTGGGCGCTGGTCGACGAAGACCCTCAGGGCACGCAGGCGGAGGTGCTCGTCTGGGCGGAGGCGCTCGGGGCCACGGTCGACAGCCACCTGCGCGACCTCGACGCGCCCGAGACGCTCGGGCGTCGCCTCGCCGTCCTGGCGCGGAGCGCGCGGGCGATGGTCGGGGCCATGGACTTCGGGTTTCTCTTCGATCCGATGCGGAAGCTGTTTGCCATCGGGTACCGCGTCACCGACGGCACGCTCGACCCCGGCCGGTACGACCTCCTCGCGTCGGAGGCCCGTCTGGCGAGCTTCGTCGCGATCGCCAAGGGCGACGTTCCCGTCTCGCACTGGTTCCGGCTGGGCCGGGCCCTCACGCCGGTGGAGCTCGACTCGGTGCTCGTGTCCTGGTCGGGATCGATGTTCGAATACCTGATGCCGGCGCTGGTCATGCGGGCGCCGGCCGGCAGCCTGCTCGAACAGACCTCGCGGCTCGTCGTGGGTCGGCAGATCACGTATGGCGCCGAGCGCGGCGTGCCGTGGGGGGTGTCGGAGTCCGCCTACAACGTGCGCGACCTGGAGATGACCTACCAGTATTCGAACTTCGGTGTCCCCGGGCTCGGACTGCGACGCGGACTCGATGAGGACGTGGTCATCGCGCCGTACGCGACCGCGCTCGCGGCGATGATCGATCCGACGGCCGCGGTGCGAAACTTCCGCCGGCTGGCGGCGGCGGGGGCCAGCGGCGCCCACGGCTTCTACGAGGCGCTCGACTATACCGGGCCGCGGCTTCCGGAGGGCGCCAAGCTCGCGGTGGTTCGCGCCTACATGGCCCACCACCAGGGCATGGTGGTCGTCGCGATCGCCAACGCGCTGCACGACGGCGCGATGCGCGCGCGCTTCCATGCCGAGCCGATCGTCCAGGCCACCGAGTTGCTCCTGCAAGAACGGACGCCGCGCGACGTGGCGGTCGCCCGGCCGCGCGCGGAAGAGGTGCGGGCCGTCGGCGACGTGCGCGAGTTCGTGGCCCCGGTCGAGAGGCACTTCGGCTCGCCGCACGGATCGATGCCGCGCACGCAGCTCCTCTCGAACGGACGCTACGCGGTGATGCTGACGGCGGCGGGCTCGGGATACAGCCGCTGGTGCGATCTCGCGATCACGCGGTGGCGGGAGGACGTCACCCGCGACGCGTGGGGGGCCTACGTGTTCCTTCGCGACGTCGACAGCGGCGAGAGCTGGTCGGCCGGCTACCAGCCGCGGGGGGGCGGGCCGGACGGCTACGAGGTCACGTTCTCCGCGGATCGGGTGGAGATCGTCAGGCGAGACGGGGCCATCGGGACCACGCTGCAGGTGATCGTGTCGCCGGAGGACGACGCCGAGGTACGGCGCGTGTCGCTCACGAACTTCGGGACAAAGCGTCGAGAGATCGAGCTGACGTCGTACGCCGAAGTCGTGCTGGCGCCGGCGGTGGCCGACACCGCCCATCCGGCGTTTTCCAACCTGGGCGTCGAGACGGAGTGCGTCCCCGGATTCGACACCCTGCTGGCGACACGCCGGCCGCGATCACGGGGCGAGGCCCCGGTCTGGCTGGCCCACGTGGCCGTCGTCGAGGGGGCCCCGGCCGGCGAGCTGCAATGGGAGACGGATCGGGCCCGGTTCCTCGGCCGCGGGCGCGAGATCCGGGCCCCGGCGGCGGTGACCGACGGCCGGCCGCTGTCCAACACGACGGGCGCGGTGCTCGATCCGATCGTGAGCCTGCGACGCCGGGTGCGGCTGGGGCCCGGCGAGACCGCGCGCGTCGTCTTCTCGACGCTCGTCGCGCCGTCGCGCGCCGAGGCCCTCGGTCTCGCCGAGAAGTATCGCGATCCGGCGACGTTCGACCGCACCGCGACGCTGGCGTGGACGCAGGCGCAGGTTCAACAGCACCACCTCGGCATCGGTCCGGACGAGGCCCACCTCTTCCAGAACCTCGCGAGCCGCGTGCTCTACTCGGACCGGGCGCTCCGGCCTTCCGCGGACGTCCTGACGCGTCAGACGGGGGGCCCCGACGCGTTGTGGGCCCACGGGATCTCGGGCGACCTTCCGATCGTGCTCGTCCGGGTCGACGACGCGGACGACGTGGGCATCGTGCGGCAGCTCCTCCGTGCGCACGAGTACTGGCGGATGAAGCGGCTCGCGGTCGATCTGGTCATCCTGAACGAACGGGCGCCCTCCTACGTTCAGGATCTCCAGGCGCTGCTGGAGACGCTCCTGCGCACGAGCCAATCGGCGAGAGCCCAGGATGGATCCGAGGCGCGGGGGAACGTGTACATCGTGCGGGCCGACCGCCTGACGGCGTCGCAGCGCGACGTGCTCCAGTCCGCGGCGCGCGCGGTGCTGTCGAGCCGGCACGGGACGCTGGCCGAGCAGCTGGCGCGCGCGCCGCGACCCGACACCGCCCGCCTCACCCCGCCCCGGCGGCCGGCGCGGGCCCGGGCGACGCCGGGCGTGGGGATCCCCCCGCGGGATCTGGAGTTCTTCAACGGCGTCGGCGGCTTCGCGGAGGACGGGCGCGAGTACGTGGCCATCCTCGGCGAGGGGCGCTCGACGCCGGCGCCGTGGATCAACGTCATCGCGAATCCGAGCTTCGGCTTCCAGGTGTCCGAGGCCGGTTCGGGGTACACGTGGTCGCTCAACAGCCGTGAGAATCAGCTGACCTGGTGGTCGAACGATCCGGTCAGCGATCCGCCCGGCGAGATCATCTACGTCCGGGACGACGAGACCGGGGATCTCTGGGGTCCGACGGCGCTCCCGATTCGCTCTGGGACCTCGCCCTATGTCGTTCGGCACGGCCACGGCTACAGCCGCTTCGAGCACGTCTCGCACGGCGTCTCGCTCGAGTTGCTGCAGCTGGTGCCGCTCGACGACCCCATCAAGATCTCGCGGCTCACGCTGACGAACGAATCCGGACGACCGCGCCGGCTGTCCGTGACCGCGTACGTCGAGTGGGTCCTCGGCGCCTCACGGGCCGCCACCGCGCCGTTCGTCGTCACCGAGATGGACGACGCGACGGGCGCGATGTTCGCGCGCAACACGTGGAGCCGGGAATTCGGCTCGCGCGTCGCCTTCGCCGACCTCGGCGGGGCTCACACGGCGTGGACCGCCGACCGGACGGAGTTCCTCGGGCGTCACGGCTGGCCGGATCAGCCGGCGGGGCTGGCGCAGGCCCACCGGCTGTCGAGACGCGTGGGTGCCGGCCTCGACCCCTGCGGCGCGCTCCAGGCCGGGATCGAGCTGCCCGTGGGGGGCCGCGCGGAGATCGTGTTCTTCCTGGGTGAGGCGGCGAGCGCCGAGCAGGCGACGGAGCTGATCGTCCGCTATCGGGCTACCGACGTGGCGGCGGTCGCACGGGCCGTCGCCGAGCATTGGAACGACGTGCTCGGCGCGGTGCAGGTCAAGACACCGGATCGCGCCATGGACATCCTGCTCAACCGTTGGCTGCTGTACCAGACGCTCGCGTGTCGGCTGTGGGCGCGGTCGGCGTTCTATCAGGCCGGCGGCGCCTACGGATTTCGCGATCAGCTTCAAGACGTGGTGGCGCTCGCGGTCGCCACGCCGGAGCTGGCGCGGCAGCACCTGCTGCGCGCCGCCGCGCGGCAGTTCGGCGAGGGCGACGTCCAGCACTGGTGGCACCCGCCGAGCGGGCGCGGGGTCCGCACCCGGATCTCCGATGACCGGCTGTGGCTCCCGTACGTCGTCGCCCGCTACGTCGAGATCACCGGCGATGGGGCCGTCCTCGAGGAGGTCGTGCCCTTCCTCGACGGGCCCCAGCTCGCCGCCGGCCAGCCCGAGTCGTACTTCGAGCCCCGCGCCTCCCAGGAGCGGGGCTCGCTCTTCGAGCACTGCGCGCGCGCGCTCGACCTCAGCCTGACGGCGGGACGGCACGGCCTGCCGCTGATGGGGACCGGGGACTGGAACGATGGGATGAACGAGGTGGGCGCCGGTGGGCAGGGGGAGAGCGTCTGGCTTGGATGGTTCCTGCACGCCGTGCTGTCGGAATGGGCGACGCTGGCCGACAGGCGCGGCGAGGGCAAGCGCGCCGAGCGATGGCGCGGGTACGTGGACGCGCTGAAGGCGTCGCTCGAACGCGAGGCCTGGGACGGCGATTGGTATCGGCGCGCGTACTTCGACGACGGCACACCGCTCGGCGCCTCGGTCAACGACGCCTGCCGCATCGATTCGATCGCGCAGTCCTGGAGCGTGATCTCGGGAGCGGGAGACCCCGCGCGTCAGGCGCGCGCCATGGCGGCCGTCGACGAGCACCTCGTGCGTCGCGCCGACGGCCTCGTGTTGCTCTTCACCCCGCCCTTCGACGAGACGGCCCTGGAGCCCGGCTACGTCAAGGGGTATGTGCCCGGCGTCCGCGAGAACGGCGGGCAGTACACGCATGCGGCGGTGTGGTCGGCGATCGCCTTCGCGATGCTCGGCGACGGGGACAAGGCCGCCGAGCTGTTCGCGATGTTGAATCCGATCAACCACGCCGGCACCGACGCGGGCGTCCAGCGCTACAAGGTCGAGCCCTACGTCGTCGGGGCAGACGTCTACGCCGAGCCGCCGCACGTCGGCCGGGGGGGCTGGACGTGGTACACGGGCTCGGCGGGCTGGATGTACCGGGCCGGGCTGGAGTCGATCCTGGGGTTCCGGCTGCGCGGCGGGCGGCTCGTGATCGACCCGTGTATTCCGCGGGGGTGGCCCGGCTTCGAGATGGTGTTCCGCTATCGCTCCGCGCGCTATGACCTCGTCGTCGAGAACCCCCAGGGCGTGTCGCGGGGGGTGTGGTCCGTGGAGGTCGATGGAGTCGCCGTCGCCGGCGATCTCAGCATCGGGCTCGCCGACGACGGGAACAGGCATCGGGTCCGCATCGTTCTCGGCCGCGCGGCTTAGAAGCCCTTCCGTCGCATGCAGCTACGATAGGCGGCTTGATACGCGGCGTTCTGGGCTCCGTCCCCCTCCATGCCGTGGATTTGCGGATCGGACGACTCGATGGCCATCCTCGTGACGCCCGGGGAGTTCGTCGCCGTGGCCTGGCCGCGCGCGAGCTCGGCCCGGGCGTGGTCGCCCATGATCGGTGAGGCGCTGCCCGTCTTGATTACTTGGGGCGCGAGTTGATTGCAGGCGACAACGTCGGCGGCGGTGGGGACCTCGCCGTCGACCCTGCCGGCGGCGGCGAGTGAGAGCAGAAGGACGAGCAGGATGATCATGTCGTACGCCTATCTCCCCAGGAGGGACCCGTTCGCGTGCAGCCGCGTGTTCCGCGGATCGCTTCGCTCGGGTGACTCCTGTGACCGGCTCGCGACGAGCTTCTCCCACGCCTGCGCGGTGAAGTTGTACTGGTAGATGTTCCCTTGCTCGTCGAGGGCAAAGAGGTCGTTTTGCGAGGCACAGATCTGGATGAACTTCGCCGCGGTCACTCGGACACCCTGGCGTCCGGTCGCGGTGTCCAGGTTCCCGCCGCATACTCGTGCAGACCTTGTAGGAGGACCCGGCGCAGGGTCGTGCCCTCGCTCACGGCTCGCGCGCGGGCGGCCCTCTGAACGCTGCGCGGGACGCCCCGCAACAGGTAGATGCCCGTGGTCGCCAGCCGGGCGAGCGCGGGACTCCGCACGTCCTTCTCACCGTCCGACACGGGGTGCGTGATGGCCATCACTGGCGACCGATCGTGACGGGGAAGTGGATGGTCTCCTCGCGATACGGCGACGTGATGTAGGCGAGCTCCAGTCGGATCTCCTTCAACGTCCCCGCCTTCAGCGCCTCCGCGGGGAAGTCCACGTCCATCGCCTCCGTGGTCTCCTGGCCGGGATCGAGGCGCTCACTGCCGGACGAGGCAAACTTGACGATCGGCTCCGCTCGCGCGTCCTCGAGCTTGATCGGCTGCCCCTTGCCATCGACGTACCGGAGCTTCCCGGTGACGAGGCGCACGGTCTGATTCGTGGACGTGTTCTTCAGCCGCAGGATCGCGGTGAGCTTGGCCAGGGAGACGACACGATCGGAGCCCTTTTCGACGCGCTCCATGATCTTCATGTCGACCACCTCGCCGGCGACGATCCCGGCCTTCACGCGCAACGAGGGCGGTGTCACCGTGTAGCTCTTGTCCTCGATCACCGCCGCCGTGGCCGCCGGCTGCTGCGCCGGGCCGAGGTTCATCCAGAGCATCGCGACGACGAGGGCGGCGCCGAGGCCCCACTTCCACATGGTGCCCGTGTTCTGGCCGAGACCCTCGGTGGGCCATACCTTGCGCTGGGCGATGATGGGAATGATCGCCCCGATGCCCGCGACCACCACCGCCGCGAACATCCCGCCTCCGGAATAGACGAGGCCCCGGAAGATCCAGCTTCCCCCGATGCTCCCGGCGAGGCCGAGGACGATGTCCGTCTTGAGCCCGTGGCCTCCGCGCTTCATGACGAGGCCGG
>JBGPZN010000372.1:0-3889 GCA_041493815.1 Methylomirabilia bacterium | reverse complement strand
CGACTCAAATCACGCCGAAGTGCCGAAGCGCCTCTTCGATCGCCTCACGCTTTTCGGGCGGGCACGGCGCGATATCACGATCGCGACCCACCCGGTTCGCCCCACGCAGCGTCGGTATACCGTGGACCTCCTTGACATGAGCGATCCAACCCGTGTTCGGGATGAAGCCGTGGTGACGCTGCACGAACTTCTGAATCTCGGCGTCCGTGGCCATTTCATGCCCTCCACGGTCGTACCCTCCTGCACGAGGGGGACCTATGATGCTGGCGTGCGCATCAGTCGTCGGCGGCTGCGCGAGGGATTGCCGGCGTGGAGTCGCGAGCGCGTGGACGAACCAACCGGCATGAGGATCGCGGCGCTCAGTCCGTCGGGGGGCCGATGGGTGCTGCACAGGTCCCGCCGGCGTCCGCAACGGATGCTCGAGCTCCGACGGGGGCGGCACACGTGGCGGATCCTGCTCCGTCCGAGCCCCGGTTGTACGGCAGCCTCGCCAGCAGCATCGCCATGCCGCATCGGTCGGTGATCCCGGCGTAGACGAGGCCCGCTCCCACGAACGCGGGGAGCAGGCCGAACCATGGGCTGACCGCGACGGCCAGCGCGCCGCCGGTGCATGCCAGTGCGCCTGCCGCGACGCGGACCTGCCGCTCCAGGCTCATGTGGCTCTTGCCCTCGACAACGGGATGGCCCGCCTCTTGCCAGGCCGCGATCCCGCCCTCGAGGACGCGGGTGCGAAAACCGGCCAGCTCCGCCGCGGCCAATCGGGCGCGGGCGCCGGTGCGACAGACGAGCACGAGCTGGCGGTCGCGCGGAAGCTCGCCACGCCGGCGCGTGATCTCGTCGAGCGGCAGCAAGACGCTCGGCTCCAGATGCACCGAGCGGTACTCCGCCGGCAGGCGCACGTCCACCACGAGCGGCGCCTCGGCCCCGCCGAGCACGCGGGCAAGCTCCTCGACCGTAATCCGGGGCGACGATGTGACGCCGTGGATGTTGGCAGTCACGATCGCGTCCATGTTGGCGGGTTTCGCCTGTCGGGCCGTGCGTAGCGTGGCGATGAACCGGTCGCGGTCGGAGAGGAGCAGCAAGGGATTTGTGCCCCGCTCCTGGGCGAGCGTCGAGTGCGTGCGTCCGGCGTAGTCGTGGCCCGGGTAGACGGTGAGATCGCCGGGCAAGTCGGCGAAGCGCTTGTGCAGGGTCTCGTAGAGCGCCTCCGGACTGCCGTTCTGGAAATCGGTGCGTCCGGCACCGCCAACGAGCAGCGCATCGCCGGTGAGGAGCGCCCGCCCCACGAGCACGCTGATGGAATCATCGGTGTGTCCTGGGCTCGCCACCACCTCGAGCTCGTGGCCGCCGAGGATCACGCGATCACCGTCCCGAAGCCGGCGCGTCGCGACCTCGGACGTCGCCCGCGCCGAGAGCAACACCTCGGCTCCGGTGCGTGCGCGGAGCTCGGCCGCACCCGACAGGTGATCGGCATGTGTGTGGGTCTCGATCACGAGGCGCAGGCGCAGCCCACGCTCCTGGAGCTCACGCAGGTAATCCGGGACGCGGTCAGCTCGCGGGTCGACCAGAGCGGCTTCGCGGGTGCTGCCATCCGCGACGAGGTATGCGAAGCAGTTCTCCGCGCGCATCTGGTGCACGACGATGGCGAGGGTCATGGGTTCGATCATGTCCGTCTCCTTCTCGCGTTTCACGCTACCGGTCCTTTCACGATGAGAACGGGCCGATCGACGTGGCGCAGGACGCCTTCGGACACGCTCCCGAGCAAGACCCGCTCGAGCGTCCCGAGCCCGCGGGCGCCGACCACGACCAGGCCGACGTTCCATCCCGCGGCGGCGCCGATCAGGGCGTCGACGGGATGGCCGACGAGCACGTGGCGCTCGATCTTCCTCACGCGGCCGGCGAAGGGCGCCGCGGCCTTTTCCAGGGCCTGCTCGAGGGCCGTCGAGCGTTCCTTCACGATCTGGGCGAGGGCGTCCCGCACCATGCCGGTCGCGAACCCCGGGGTGGTCGCGGGATAGCGCGGGGACTGCGCCACGCCGGCCAGCCGCACGACGACCGTGGGGTCGAGGGGCAACCGGGCCAGGAACGCCGCGGCCGCCGCCGCCTGCTCGGAACCGTCGATCGCGACCAGCACGCCGCGGGTGACGTCGGCGCCGCCCTTGACCACGAGCACGCTGCAGTGGGCGTGGCGCGCCACCGCGAGCGACACGCTCCCGAGCAGGAAACCGGCCATCGCGCCCAACCCGCGGGCCCCGAGCACGACGAGATCGGCCGGCCACTCCGCGGCCGCGCGCACGATTGCCTCGCGCGCGTCGCCATCGGGCGCCTGCACGTCGGCGCCGGCGAACCGTGGGGCCAGCGCGGCGCGGGCCGCCTCGGCCGCCTGTCGCGCGGCTTCACGCAGCGAGACCTGGAACTCCCGCACGGTGGGCACGTCGAGCGCGGAGGGTGGGATGCTCACCACGCTCACGACCCGCAGGCGGCTGTCGGCCGGCAGCGGCAACCGCGCCAGATATGCGGTCGCGGTGCGGGCGTCCTCGGAGCCGTCGGTCGCGAACAAGACACGCATCGTCACACCCTCCTGCCGGCCAGGCGGGTCGCCGCGTAGTACTTCTTCGGCCGGCGCCGGCTGTCCCGGTCGAATTCCTCCGTGCGTAGCACACGTCGCTCCAGCTTGGCGAGGGCCTCGTCCAGCGCCTGCCGAGGCGTCGTCGCCACGTCCTCCACGTGGAGCCGGCGACGGCCACGCAGGCTCACGGTGATCGCACAGCGAATATCGACCCCGCCCTTGGCGCCGTTGACGTCCGTGAATGTGACCCGCGCACTGCTGACACGCCGCGGCAGTGCGGCCAGCGCCGCCGCCACCCGCGCGTCGGCACGCAGTCTCACCGCCCGGCGCGCCGGGAGGCCGGAGACGTCCACCCGGGCCGTCATGGGTAGGACACCACGATCGCCTCGACGTCGGCGCAGCAGGCGTCGGCACCAATGATACGCCGGAGCAGGTCGGTCTCGGCGACGATGCCCACGATCCGGCCGCGGTCCACGACCGGGAGCGAACCGAGCATGGCCCGACGCGTCCGCGTCGATCGTGACGACGTTGCCGGTCATGAGCGCATTCACCTTGGTCACTCCCGGTTGTCGGTGTCGGGGCGGACGGTGAGCACCGGGCACGGAGCCCGGCGGATGACACGCTCGGCCACGCTGCCCAGCAGCAGGCGCTCGAGGCCGGTCCGCCCCTGCGTTCCCATCACGATCATGTCGGCGTGCTCCTCGGCGGCCAGGCGCACGATCTCCTTCCACGCCAGGCCGACCTTCACGACGGCGCGGGCGGTCACGCCTTCCGCAGCCAGCGCCGCGGCCCGCGCCGCCAGGGTGTCGGCCGCCCACTTGCGCTGCCCCTCGACCACGGCGCGCACCTCGGGCGTGTAGAGGCCCTCGCGCCACAGCGTGGCGTCAGTCCCGACGTGCGCCAGCACGAGCTCGGCGCCGAGCGCCTTGGCCAGGCGGACCGCCTCGCGCTCGGCCGGCGCCGCCCGCTCGGAGAAGTCAGTCGGGCACACGATGCACTTCATGCGCGCGCCCACTGGCTCTTCAGATCACGCGGCAGCTGCGCGACGATGTCATTGGCCTCGCCGGGGGAGAGCTGCTCCTTGAGCCCGGCGAACACGGCGTCGGTCACCATCTCGGCCTGGCTCAGCGACTTCAGGCCGGCGTCGACCCGCACGCGCTCCAGGAACTGGCGCCGGTGCATCTTCACCGGCCGGCGCAGCGGCGGGCGCCCGCTGGCCCACAGGCGCTTCAGCTCCTGCGGCAGCTGCGCCACGGCTTGATCGGCCTCCTCGGGCGTGAGTCGATCGCGGAGGGCGCGCAGCACCGCTGCGGTCGCCTG
>JBGPZN010000435.1:0-3338 GCA_041493815.1 Methylomirabilia bacterium | reverse complement strand
GTCGCCGTCGCCCGGGTGACCAGCCTCGCGCCACGCGGCGCGATAGTCCGCGATCCGCAGCCGCAGCTCCGGGATGTCGAGATCACGGAGGCCGACGAACAGCGGCAGCCCCAGGCGCGCGACGACGGGAAACGTCTCCTTGGAGTTGGAGGCCATCCGGAGCGGCGGGTGAGGACGCTGGTAGGGGCGCGGACCCACCAGCACGTTGTCGAAGTGGTAGTAGCGGCCGTGATAGCTGAACCGCTCGCCCTCCCAGGCCGTCAAGATTATCTGCAGGCATTCCTCGAACCGGGCCTGGCTCTCGCCATAGGGGATGCCGAGGATGTCGTACGCCCGCGGCGAGCCGCTCCGTCCGATGCCGAAGTCGAAGCGTCCTTCGCTGAGCTGATCGACGGTCGCGGCTTCCTCGGCGATGCGCAGGGGATGGCCCAGCGGCAGGACCTGCACCGCCAGGCCCACACGAATCCGCCGCGTCCGAGCGGCGATGAAGCTGGCCAGGGAGAGCGGAGCCGAGCTGACCGAACGGATCGGATTGAAGTGAATCTCGCCCAGCCACACACCGTCGAGGCCCCAGGCCTCGGCCGCGGCGGCCAGCTCGAGCGTCTCCTGGAAGGCCGCCAGATCCGTGCCCCCAGGTCGCCGCTCCTCGAGGAAGATTCCGAAGTGCATGGTGGCCGGACAATGCCTGAGTCCGGGACGGCTGTCAAAGGCGTGTGGTAGGCTCCCCGCGTGCCGACGTCGATCGTCATCGCGGGCGGCGGATTGATGGGACTCAGCGCTGCGTTCCATCTGCGCCGCGCCCAGCCCGGCGTGCCGGTCACCGTGCTGGAGCGCGCCGAGGTCGGGGCCGGGGCCTCCGGCGCCAGCGCGGCCGGAGTGCGCGTGATGGGACGCGACCCGGCCGAGCGCATGCTCGCCCTCGCCAGCCTCGCCCGCTGGCCGGACCTCGCGCGGGAGCTGGAGGGCGAGACCGGCTATCGCCGGGGCGGGGGCCTCCGCGTCGCGCTCGACGACGAGGCGTGGCGCGAGGCGCCGGTGTGGGCCGACGAGCAGCGCGCCGATGGTGTGAGGGTGGAGGTCGTCGACGCGACGGCGGCCCGGCGCCTGGCGCCCGGCATCGCGCCGAGCTGCCGCGGCGGCGTCTTCAGCGCGCTCGACGGTCAGGCCGAGGCGATGCCGACCGTCTCCGCGTTCGCGACGGCGGCGCGGCGACTGGGCGCGCGCGTCGGGGAAGGCGCGGGCGCGCGCGCGCTGGTGCTCGAGCGCGATCGCGTGGTGGCGGTCGCGCGCACCGACGGCACGAGCCAGCCGTGCGACGTCGCCATCGTGGCGGCCGGGGCCTGGACCGCGACCCTGCTGGCCCCGCTCGGCATCCGGCTGCCGATCGAGACCCGGGCGCTGCAGATGCTGCTGACCGAGCCGGCACCGGCGGCGCTGGAGCCGGTCGTGAGCGCCTTCGGGCGCAAGCTCAGCCTCAAGCAGCTCGCCGGCGGCGCCTACCTGATTGGTGGCGGCTGGCCGGCGAGCATCGACGACCAGCCCGGCAACGTGTGGACGCTGCGTGCGGACAGCGTCAGCGCCAGCCTGGAGGTCGCGGAGGAGGTGCATCCCCCGACGGGCCGCTGCGGCCTGGCGCGTGGCTGGGCGGGGCTGGAGGCGTTCACGCCCGACGACCTGCCGGTGCTGGGGCCCGTGCCCGGCGTCGACGGCTTGCTCGTCGCCGCCGGCTTCTCCGGCCACGGCTTCGCGTTGTCGCCGCTCGTCGGCGACGTGCTGGCGCGCCTGGCGCTCGGCCTCGACCCGCGCGCCGAGCTCTGGCGAGCGCTGCGACTCGACCGCTTCGCCGTGACGGCCGTGGGACGCTAGAGAAAGGCCAGGGATGATTTCCATCTTCGCGCTGAGCGGCGGCTACCTCGAGCTGGGGCGGGAGACCATGGTCCGCGACGCGCCGCCCTCACGGTGGACGGTGCCGATCGAGTGCTTCCTGGTCACGCATCCGCGGGGCCGGCTGCTCTTCGACACCGGGCTGCACTGCGACACGCTGACGAACATGCTCGGCCGCTACGGCGAGGAGCGCGCCCGGCGCTTCGGTATTCACTCGCAGGCCGGCGACGACGTGGTCAGTCAGCTCGGCCGGCTCGGGCTGACGCCGGCCGACGTGGCCTACGTCGCCAACTCGCACTGGCACTTCGACCACTGCGGCGGCAACGAGTTCTTCCCGGAGTCGACCATCCTCGTGCAGGAACGCGAGATGAAGGCTGCGCGCTCGCCCGAGATCCTGGCCCAGGGGCGGTACCGGCCCAGTGCGCCGGACTTCGAGCATCCGCTCCGCTATCAGCCGGTGGACGGCGAGCACGACGTCTTCGGCGATGGCACCGTGGTGCTCATCCCCACTTACGGCCACACGCCCGGCCACCAGTCGCTACTGGTGCGACCGAGCCGCGACAGCCGCATCGTCTTCACCGCGGATGCCTGCTACACACGCGAGAACATGGACCGCGACGTGCTGCCGACCATCCTGTGGGACGAGACGGAGATGTCTCACTCGTTGCGCCGGCTACGTGAGCTGCGCGACAAGCAGGGCGCCCGCACCGTCTACGGTCACGATCCCGAGCAGTGGAGCACGCTGCCCCACGCGCCGGCGTCGTTCGTGTGATCTCGCGCCTACGTCGCCGCGCGCGTGCCGCCGTAGGCCTCGCTCGGCCCGATCCTGCTGTCCTCGAAGATCAGCCTCGCGCGCCGCCCGACGACGCTCGACCAGTTCGCCAGCGCCGTCGCCGTCCATTCGCCGTCCGGCCGCGGCTCGTCGTCGAAGTTGCCGTGGGTGTCCACACCGCGCATCAGCATCGTCGACTGGCGCACCCGCGGCGGCTTGGCCCAGGTCGGTAGCATCTCGACCAGGAGCAGGAAGCGACGGTCGGGACCGACGTTCGTGCCGGAGCCGTGGACGAGGGAGTTGTCGAACATCGCCATCTCGCCCGGCTGCAGCGAGAAGTCCACGGCCTTCGACTCGTCGAAGCGCTCGGTGATGAACTGGCCGCGCGCGAGGATGCTGCGGGGGTCGTCGCTCTCCTCGTGCTTGAGGATGCCCCACGTGTGCGAGCCCGGAACGCCGCGTAGGCAGCCCTGGGTAGGGCCGCAGTCGGACAGCGCCAGCGCGCCGAGCACGACCGGCGTCGCGGCGCCGTAGGCGGAGTCCTGGTGCCAGCCGGCGAAGGTCTCGCCGTCGGCCTTCTTCACGCGCCACGCCATGCTCCAGCAGCGGAGGTTGGGGCCGATCAGGTCCTCGAAGACGTCCAGGATGTGGGGATCCTCGGCGATGTCCAGCACCCACGGGC
>JBGPZN010000123.1:0-8485 GCA_041493815.1 Methylomirabilia bacterium | reverse complement strand
CTCGGCCGCTGCGCGGGCCGCGGGCTCGGCCCGAACCCGCCGCATGAAGGGGATCAGGACGAGGATGCCGACGGACGTCACCAGCAGCAGCCAGAACTCGTCCGCGTACGATAGCACCTGGGCCTGCATGAGGGTCTCGCGGTAGATCATCGCCATCGCCCGGCGGCCGGCCGTGAACGTGTCGGCGCCCTGGGCCACGAAGTGCTCGGTCCAATCTTGCAGGCGTTCGGCCACCGCCGGGTTCCACGCGTGGATGTGGCTCGTGAGGATGGCCTGGTGCTGCTGACTGCGCCGCACCAGGAGCGTCGTCGCCAGCGCCACGCCCGTGCTGCCGCCGATGTTGCGGACGACGTTGTAGGCGGCCGTCGCGTTGGCCAGGCGCTCCGTGCGGATGGTGGCCAGCGCCAGGGCCTGGAGCGGGACGAAGATGAACCCCATCGAGAAGCCCTGGATGAAGCGCGGCCAGGCGAGGCTCCAGAAATCCATGGTGGCCGTCATGTTGGTCATCATCCCGAGCGCTACCGCCTGCAGCAGGCAGCCGAAGGCGAGCATCACGCGCTGGTCCATACGCGAGACCAGACGCCCCGAGATCATGAGCGCCATCATGGTGCCGACCCCGCCCGGTGCGAGCGTCAGGCCCGACGTCAGCGCGTCGTAGCCGAGGATCTTCTGGGTGTAGAGCGCCACCAGCAGCATGCTCGAGTTCATGCCGAGACTGATCAGGAAGATGGCGATCGAGGCGGCGCCGAAGTTCCGGTCGTGGAACACAGTGAGATCGAGGATCGGCTCCTCGGTCAGGACCTCGCGGATCACAAAGCCCATCAGCATGCAGACGGCGAGGACGGTGAGCCCCAGGATCAGGGTCGAATCGAACCAATCCTGACGCTCGCCGAGGTCGAGGACGAGCTGCAGGCACCCGAAGCCGAGCACCATCAGGACGATCCCGGCGATGTCCACGCGCCGGGGCTTGCGGTGGAACGACGCATCGAACAGGAAGGCGCTCACCATGAAGAAGGCCACGACGCCGATGGGGAGGTTGATGTAGAAGATCCAGCGCCACGACCAGTTGTCGGCGATCCAGCCGCCGACGGTCGGCCCTAAGATAGGCGCCAGCATGATGCCGAAGCCCCAGACCGCCATCGCGGTCCCACGCTCCTTCAGCGGGAAGATCTCCCACATGATGGCCTGCGCCATCGGGATCACCGGGCCTCCTCCAAGCCCCTGCAGTATCCGCATCAAGACGAGGAACTCCAGATTCGGCGCGATACCCGACAGGAACGAGGCCGCGGTGAAGGTGACGGTGCAGATGAGGTAGAAGCGCCGCCGGCCGAAGACCGCGGTGAGCCAGCCGCTGGCGGGGATGATGACGGCGTTGGCGGCCAGATAGGAGGTGATGACCCAGGACATCTCGTCGATGCTGGCCGCGAACGAGCCCTGCATGTGCGGTAGCGCCACGTTGGTGATGCTGGTGTCGAGCACCTGCATCACCGTGACCATCATCACGGAGAAGGTGATGGCCCACTTGCGGCCCGCCCCGATCGGCGCGTCAGCCACGGCGCATCCTTATTTGGGCAAGTACTCGTTCGTCACGAGCTTGTCGTAGGGAATGCGGCTCTTCAGCGCGCCGATTGTGAGCATGAAGTCCGTGGTCAGCGCGTTCATCGAACTCGCCGAAGTCGGGGTCCTCGCCGCCGACGTTGTGGATCACCATGAGGCCGAAGCCGACCGCGGCGCCGAAGACCTTCAGCCCCTTGAGCGCCTTGATCTTGTCGGCCAGCGGGCTCTTGTCGGTGATGCCGCGCTCCTTTGCCACGTCCCTGTGCATGACGACGTTGATCGCGTTGCGATTGAGGATCGTGGCGGTGGCGAGGAGCGGCTGGCCTTTCTCGTAGGCCTGCATCTGGGAGGTCCCCGGCGTGAGGCACACCTGGGCGTCCCGGGCGATCCGTGCCTGCCGGCTGCCACCGCCGGGCACGGTGACGATCTCGACGTCGAGGCCTTCCTCCGCGAAGTAGCCGGCCGCCCGGGCGTGATAGAGCGAGGCGAACGTGACGGCGGCCGCCGGCACGGTGACCTTGACCTTCTCCGCGGCCGGGGCCGGGCCGGCGAGACCGGCGGCGAGCCACTGGCGCATGGACGTCTCCTCCTGTCGCGACCTCACCGCGCGAGCCCGAGAAAGCGGAGCGCGTTTTCGCGCAGGACCTTCTGCCGATCGCGCTCGGGCAGGAACGGGAACGCGCGGATCTCGCGCACCGAGCGGGCCAGGTCGCCGACGGCGAAGGGCGCGTCGCTGCCGATGACGAGCCGGTCGACGCCCACGCAGGCCAGGCCGGCCAGCAGCGCCGGCTCGTAGTACGAGATCGTGTCGAAGTACAGGCGCTCCATCGAGGCCTCGGGGCTGCCGGTGAGGCCGAAGGCGGCGCCGAAGTGCTCGCGCCCCACGCGGAAGCCGATGGCGATCCGCTCGCGCAGGAAGGGCAGGGCGCCGCCCAGGTGGGCCAGGCAGATCCGCAGCCGCTCGCAGCGCTCGACGATGCCGCTGTAGATCAGCCGCGCCGCCGCGATCGTGGTGTCCATCGGAAAGCCGACGGCCAGGTCGAGGCGGTAGTCGTGGATGTTGCCGTGGCCGGCCGGGTTGATCGGATGGATGAACATCGGCAGCGCGCGCGCGTCGGCCTCCTCGAAGACCGCCCGCAGCCGCGCGTCGTCGAGCTGCACGCCGTGCACGTTGGAGCCGATGCCGAGGCCGGCCAGGCCGAGGTCGCCGATGGCGCGCTTGAGCTCGGCCAGCGCCAGGCCGGTGTCCTGCAGCGGCAGCGCCGCCAGCCCGACGAAGCGGTCGGGGTGACGGCGGACGACCGCGGCGATCTCGTCGTTGAAGACGCGGCAGAGCTGCCGCCCCAGGTCGGGCGGTGCCCAGTACGTCATCGGCGGTCCCAGCGAGAGCGCCTGACGCTCGACCCCGGCGGCGTCCATCTCGCGCAGTCGCGCGTCCTCGTCCCAGAACGCGGCAGTGTAGCGCCAGAAGTCGATGCCCTCGAAGCAGAGCGTCGGTGGGAGGTCGGCGCGGAGGCTCACGCCGTGCTTCGGCCCGTGGGCGGCGACGGCCTCCATGAACGCGCGCGGGTAGAGGTGGGCGTGGACGTCGACGGCCATCAGGCGAGCGCGCCCAGCACGTCGTCCAGGCGCGACACGTCGGCGATCGTCGGCAGGATCCGTGTCATCGCGAACTCGTGGTTCTCGGCGTCGTTGCTCGCGCAGCACTCGCGCACGATCACCACGCGGTAGCCGACGTCGGCGGCGTGCCGGGCCGTGGCCTCGACCACGTAGTTCGTCCACAGCCCGATCAGGACCAGGGTGTTGACGTCGAAGTTGATGAGCGCCTGGCCGAGGTTGGTGGTGAGGAACGGGTCCACGCACGTCTTGTTGATGACGAGCTCGTTGGGGCGCGGCGCCACCAGCGGATGGATCTCGGCACCCGGCGTGCCCTGGATCAGCGTCTTGCTCTCGCGCAGCGTCTTCCACAGCGCGCTGGCCCGCGGCATGTCGAGGTAGTCGCGGCGGACCGAGGCCGTGACGTGGATGACGTGCAGGCCGCGCCGGCGCGCCGCCGCCAGCACGCGCGCGCTGTGCTCGAGCACGCGCGCCTCCGCGATCCCGGGCGTGGCGGTGATGTTGTCGTGCTGGTAGTCGAGCAGGAGCAGCGCGGTCCGGACCGGATCGAGCGCCAGCGGCATGGCTTCGTATTCTAGATCAAACCTGCCGGTCGCCGGGTTTCTCGGACTTTCGTCTCCGGAACTCTCGCGTGGCCCGGAACCACTGGCGGGAAGCCTTCGTGCACAAGAGCACGTAGGCGGCGCCGTCCGCCAGGGTCTGGCCACCAAACACGAGTAGTCCGCCCAGGCCGTGCTCCTTCAGAAACGAAAGGGATGCCGGCAGACCGACGACAAACAGGACCACGGACAGAACGAGTGCCTATCGCCTGCCGGTCGCCATTGCACCGACCAGGAACGCGAGGAACAGGAAAGTGAGACCGCCGACCGCCGGAGCTTCGCTGACCGCGGCATGACCGGACGTTGTCGCGGATCACCAGGGCTCATTGCCGCAACGATTGTATTCGTCCAGCTTGATCGGGCCGCGGGTCGTCGGTGGTCTCGCTGGCCTTGCGGATGGCGGAGCCCCTGACGGAGATGCAGCCAGAGGGCCAAACAGCGGGGGTGTCACCGGTCCCGCGGGCCCGCTCCGTAGACCTTCGCGTTGATGTCGCCGAGCAACTGGGCGGCGCCGGCGTGCGCCGGGTCCACCACCAGCGCGCGCTCGAGCGCGTCGATCGCGCGGAAAGCGTCCCCGGTCCCCAGCCGCGCCAGGCCCAGGTCGGCGTACGTCTGCGCCGACTGCGGGGCGCGGACCGCCGACTCGGCGAGTACTCGGGCGGCCGGCACCGGCTGGTTCACGGCCAGGTACGCGCGGCCCAGCCGCGCCAGTAGCGTGGCGTCGTCGGGCCGGACGGCGATCGCCGCCTCCAGCGTGGTCACCGCATCGGTCCCGCGCCCGAGCCGTGCGTAGGCGGTGGCGAGCCCCTCGAGGAGCGCGACGTCGCGCGGCCGGCGCTCGCGCGCGGTGAGGTAGTGCTCGACCGCCTCGCTCGTCCGGCCCTGCTGGTCGAGCAGCGAGGCGAGCAGCACGCGATGCACCGGCTCGTCGGGCGCCAGCTTCACTGCGGCCGTCGCCGCCTCCAGCGCGCGGGCTGGCAGCCGCTGCGCCAGCCAGGCGCGGGCCAGCGCGGCCTGGGGGTCGGCGTTGCGTGGGGCCTGACGCACGGCCAACTGCAGCGTCTCGATCGCCCGCACCGGCTGCTCGAGCCGGAGCAGCGTCCGCCCCAGAGCGATCAGCGAGGGGACGTGCGCCGCGTCGCGAACCAGCGCGCGCTCGAACTGAGCAGCCGCCTCGGCCGGCAGATCCTTGCGCAGGTACGCGACGCCGAGGTCGTAGCGCGCACCCGGCGTGTCGACCCGGGCCTCACCACCGGCGGCCAGCAACGGCAGGTCGCGCGTGCGGAAGGCGCGGATCATGCGGTAGTTGGCAGCGGCGCTGTCGCGGTACAGGCTCTTGGGCGCCGAGAACTCGAGCGGCAGCAGGTCGTCGGTGTTGAGGTCGGCGCCGAGGGTGAGCCGGGCGGCGTCGGGCTCGGCCAGGAGGAAGTCGGCCAGAAATGCCACCGGCGAGCGAAAACCCATCCCCGTGAAATCGTCCCGTACCGCGGGCGACGCTTCCCAGGCCGCCTGCGCGTGGCCCAGGTCCAGCGGCCGCGCCTCGACGCTACCGAGCAGGATGAAGTCACTGAGCGCTTGCGCGTTCCAGACGGTCGTGGCGGGGAATGCCGTGCGGAACGTCTTCACGACCATCTTGAGGTCCTCGGGCCTGAGCGTGTAGCCGTCGATCCACTGCACCATCACGCCGCCGGGCGCCAGTCGCGAGCGCGCCAGGGCGTAGAACTCCTCGGTGAACAGCGTGGCCACGCCGCTGATCCAGGGGTTCGACGGCTCGGAGATGATGACGTCCCAGCGGCGGTCGCTCGCCAGCAGGACGTTGCGGGCGTCACCGGTCACCAGGTGCACGCGCCGGTCGCGCAGGACGTCGCGGTTCTCGCGCCGGAAGAACTCCGAGGCCGGCACGACCG
Organism: Methylomirabilia bacterium; assembly: GCA_041493815.1. Lineage (GTDB taxonomy): Bacteria > Methylomirabilota > Methylomirabilia > Rokubacteriales > CSP1-6 > AR5. The sequence continues at coordinate 2,805 of JBGPZN010000123.1, read as the reverse complement.
CTGGCTCGATCTCGACGACGTCGACGCGCTCGACCTGATGCCCGGCCACCGCGCCGACGGTGACGCCGCTGCCGAGGCCGACGATCAGAACCGAGCGCGCTCCGGGATGCAGCAGCAGCGGCAGGTGTCCGACCATGAGCTGGGTGTGCATGTCCAGACCGTTGCTGGCGTCGGTCTTGCCATTGACGCGCAGGAGCGTCGTCGGGCCCTCGCGGTGCACGCTCACGGTCGCCGTCAGCCCGTCTCGGTAGTAGAGCACGGCGCTATCGGCCGTCGCCCGCGTCAGGCCGCCCTGCCCGGAGAAGCGCTGATACTGGCGGGCGTAGACGGCGGCACCGGCGGCCATCACCGACGGGTTCCACGCCGGTACCAGGACCAGTCCCGTCACGATCACGACCGCCAGGGCGACCGCCGCTTGCCACTGCCGGCGCGGCGTGGTCCGCCGGGCGGCCAGCACCAGCACCACGCCGAGGACGAGGTTGAGCGCGATCGCCGCCTTCACGGCACCCTGGGCGCCGACGATCGGCACCAACCCGAAGCCCGCCACCACGGTGCCGACGATGGCGCCGAGCGTGTTGAGCGCGTAGAGGCGGCCCACGTCGACGCCGACGTGCTCCGGGCCGCGGGCCGCCACGTGCACGGCGCACGGGAACGCGGCGCCGATCAGGAGCGTGGGCGCCAGCATCGCCGTCACCGCCAGGCCGACCTGGACGGACAGCACGAAGGCGGGCGAGAGTGACACGGCCAGCGCGCGCACGACCACGTCGGGCAGCCGCTCGAACGCCGGCAGGATGCCGAGGGCGGCGACGCCGGCGCCGAGCTGGAGCAAACCGAAGGCGGCGAGCCCGACCGGGCGGGCGCCGAAGAACCGCGAGAAGAGTGCGCTCCCAGCGGCCAGGCCCAGCAGGAACGCCACCAGCATGGCGGTGAAGGCGTAGGTGGAGCTGCCGAGGATGAGGCTGAGGGCCCGCGTCCACGCCACCTCGTAGATCATCGAGGCGGCCCCGGCGGCCGCCAGGCCGGCGGCGGCCAGCGCGAGGGGCACCTGGCCGGCCGGGACGTCGGCCGGCGGCGGGGCGGGCTCCTGGGTCTCGGACGAGGCACCGAGCGCCGGCAGCCGCCGGTCGGCGAGGACGATCAGCGCGCCGACCGCCAGGTTGATCGCGGCCGCGAGTGTCAGCGTCGCCCGCATGCCGAGCGCCGGCAGCAGCACGTAACCCGCGAGCGCTGTGCCGACCACCGCGCCGAACGTGTTCAGGGCGTAGAGGAAGCCCACGCGCCGCCCGAGCGTGGCCCGCTCGGTGGCGAACAGCCTGCTCAGCACCGGCAGCGTGGCGCCCATGAGCGTCGTCGGCGGGAGCAGCAGCGCCAGGACCAGCACGAACTGGGCGAGGGTGAATGCGAGGAACGGCAGCTTCAGGCCCCGCGCCAGCGCAAGGTATGCCGCTTCGACCCACGGCAGCAGCAGCGGCACGAGCAGGCAGAAGCCGCCCACGCCGATCTCCAGCAGGCCGTAGAGGCGAAGGGGCCGCGTCTGGCGGTCGGCGATTCGCCCGAAGACCCAGCTGCCAAGGCCGAGGCCAGCCATGAACGCCGTGAGCACGGTGGTCACCGCAAACACGGTGTGGCCGAAGACGAGGCCCAGCATCCGGATCCAGAGGACTTCGTAGACGAGACCGGTGGCGCCCGAGAGGAAGAAGCAGGCGACGATGCCAGCCAGCACGCGCCGGGAGGCCAGGCTCACCTTTCGATCATATGCGAGGAGCCCGCGGGAACAGCTACGATCCGATCAGATGGTTTACGGCCGGACCGGCGGATAGCCCCGGTCGTAGGCCGGCGTCTTCAAGAACTCCTCCGGCTTGTAGGTCCAGAACTGCGACACCATCGGGTAGGTGTGGATCACGGTGTTCTGGAGCCGGCCGCCGACCTTCTCGACCTTCAGGATATAGACGTTCTGAGTGGGGTTGTTGTACTCGTCCAGCTTGATCGGGCCGCGCGGGTCCTCGGTCGTCTCGCTCGCCTTGCGGATGGCGGCCAGGAAGCGCGCCCGATCTTCGACCTTGCCATCGATGGCCTTGGCCGCCTCGGTGATCCAGCGCCCGGTGCTGTACATCACCGCGTGGAAGTACGCCGGCTGGCGCTTCAGCCGGGCCTCGGCCAGCTTCATGAACGCCTGGTTCGCCGGGTTCGACAGCGTCGGCGCCCAGATCAGCGAGCCCACGACGCCGATGGCCTCGTCGCCCATCGACCGCAGCGCGGACTCGTCGGTGAAGACGCCGGTGCCGATGAGCGGCACCTTCTCCTTCAGCCCGCTCTCGGCGTACTGCTTGGCGAAGCGCACGGCCTGCCCGGCCACGAAGACCTGCACGACGGCGTCGACGTCGCGCGGCACCTGGGTGAGGTAGGGCGCGAAGTCCATCGCGTTGAGGGGCACCCACGTCTTCTGCACGACGCGGCCGCCGGCGTCCTCGAACACGCGCTGGAAGCCGCCGATGCACTCGTGGCCGAAGGCGTTGTCCATGGCGATGGCGGCCACGCGCTTGTACTTGAGCGTCTTCGCCGCGTAGTCGCCGAGGGCGTGCATGGGCTGGCTGGCCGCGAAGTTGGAGCGGAGAATCCATTTCGGCGGGCGGCGCTTGGTGAGGTCGTCGGGCGTGGTCAGGAACAGCGACGGTAGCTCGTCGCGCTCGATCGGCGGCACCAGCGCGTAGCCGATGTTCGCCAGCAGGATGCCGGTGAGCACGTGAATCTTGTCCTGCTGGACGAGCTTGCGGTACTTCGCCTGGGCGGTGGCCGGGTTGCCCT
>JBGPZN010000395.1:0-3678 GCA_041493815.1 Methylomirabilia bacterium | reverse complement strand
GATGCCGATCACGGTCGCGCCCACCCCGTAGAACGCCGCCTGCATCCACGACAGCCCGCCGAAGCGGACGTACGCCCAGCTGATCGCCAGCGTCATGACGAACGACGGCAGGATGAACGCCAGGGACACCAGCGTCGCCCCAGCGACGCGGGAGTGCACGTAGCCCAGGCAGATCGCGAGCTGCGCGGCCAGGGGCCCGGGCGCCAGCTGGGAAAGCGCCAGCGATTTCATGTACTCGTCCCTCGTGAACCACGCGCGGCGCTCGACGAGGTCGCGCTGCATGTAGCCGACGAGCGCCACCGGACCACCGAACCCGAGGCTGCCCAGGTACAGGAAGTACTTCAGGAGCTCGACCGTGGTCGGCCGCGTCATCGCAGACCTGCCACCGCGGCCAGGCGGCTTCGCGCCGCCCCGACGACCGCGCCGGCGAGCATCAGCTTGAGCGGGGCCACCCGCCAGGCCGCCAGCGCGGCCACCGTCAGCACCAGCACGACCGCCGCAAACGAGTCGGGCGCCGCGTGCGGGAGCAGGCGGGCGAGCGACACGGCGAGCACGCCGATCACGCCGGGGCCGATCCCCTGCATCGCCGCCCTCGCCCACGCCAGCGTCCGCACCCGTTCGAACACCGGCAGCACCGCCACCATCAGGACGAACGAGGGGAGAAAGATCGCGGCGGCCGCCAGGGCGGCGCCCGCGACGCCGAGAACCTTGTAGCCCACGTACGCGGCCACGATCAGAACGGGTCCGGGCGTGAGTTGCCCGAGCGCCAGCCCGTCGATGAACTCCTGCGGTGTCAGCCAGTGCAGCTGGGTGACGATCTGCTCTTGCATGAGCGCCACCATGCTCAGCCCGCCGCCGAACGTGAACGCGCCGACGGTGAAGAAGAGCGCGATGACGTCCCACGGGCGTGGCGCGGACACGGCGGCTGATGATGCGGCCGGCGGCGGCATCGGAGCTCCCGCGGTGAGATGCAGCAGGGCGAGACCGACGCCGAGGAGGACGAGGACGACCGCGCCCAGGCGACGGGAGTGAAACAGCAGGAGCCCGGCGCCGCCGGCCAGGAGCAGGATCGCCGGCAGTCCGAGCGGGCTCAGCACGGCGCCGGCCGCCGCCGCCAGCGCAATCAAGCCGTGCTGCGCGGAGCGCACGGTCGCCGTGCCCAGGCGATGGACGGCGACGATGAAGATGGCGAGGACCACCGGCCCCAGGCCGTACAGGGCGCCGCGCACCAGGGGGCTGACGCCGAGCGCGGCATAGGCCAGGGTGAGCGCGAGCATGACGAGCAAGCCGGGCGCAACGAAGCAGAGGCCCGCGATGACGCCGCCCCAGACGCCCCCGCGGCTGTAGCCGAGAAAGATGCCGAGCTGCGTGGCCGTGGCGCCCGGCAGCATGTTCGCCAGCGACAGCCCCTCCACGAAGCGCGACCGCGAGACCCACTGGCGTCGGTCCTGGAACTCGGCCTGCATGACGCCCATGATGGCGGGGCCGCCGTAGGCCGTGGCGCCGACCTTCAAGAATCCGAGCGCGATCTCTCCGAGCCTCTCAGTCATCGAATCTCACCTCGAGACCGCGCCCGGCGGCGCGAGCCTTCTCGTAGACGACGACGGCGGCGGCGACGTCTTGCAGCGCCGTGCCCGAGCTGTCGAAGATCGTGATCTCGTCGGCCCGCGTGCGCCCGGGACGGCGTCCGGCGACCACGTCGGCGAGCTCGGCATGCACGCGCTCTCGCGTGAGGAGGCCGGCGCCGAGGGCGTGCTGCAGCTCGCCGATCTCCGCGCACTGCTCGAGCAGGTCGACGACCAGCGTGGCGGCGGCCACCAGCGCCGGCTCGAGCTCCTGCTTGCCCTGACTGTCGGCGCCGACGGCGGCGATGAACGTCCCGGCCCGGACGTCGGCCTGGCGCACGATCGGCCGCCGCGACGGCGTGCACGTGACGCAGACGTCACTGCGCCGAAGGGCGGCCGCCAGGTCGGCGGCGGGTTCGACGCGAATGCCGAGCGCGTCCGTCGCACGCTTGGCGAACCCGGCCGCGCGCTCGGCGTCGACGTCGATGACCCAGGCGTGCTCGAGCGGCAGCACCGCGGCGAGCGCGCCCAGCTGGATCTCGCCCTGCACGCCACACCCGACCAGGGTCGCCGTGCGGGCATCCGGCCGGGCCAGATGCTTGGCCGCGACCGCGGTCGCGGCGCCCGTGCGAAGGGCGGTGATGCTGCCCGAGTCCATGACCGCCAGCGGCACGCCGTTGCTGGCGTCGGCGAGGAGCACCGTGCCCTGGATGGTCGGCAGGCCCAGGCGCGAGTTGGCGGGAAAGTTCGCATTCGTCTTGGCGGCGAAATAACTCGGGTCGCCGACCAGGCCGGCGGCCTTGATGTGGAACCCGCCCCCGCCGGCGGGGACGCCGAGCACCCCGGGCGACAGCGTCCGTCCCTCGGCGTGGAGCCGAAAGGCGCGCTCGACGGCCGCGATGCACTCGGGGAGCGTGAGCAGTGCGAGCACGTCGCTGCGGGTGAGCACCAGCGTCGAGTCCAGCCGGGCGCCGGTACCCATCACCGCTTGGGGGTGGTCACGTACAGGCCCTCGAACAGCGCGGTGCCGTGCGCGAGCACCTGGTGATCGTCGGGCGCCGCCGCCAGCAGCGCGCGAATGGCGACGTCGATGCCGCGCGCCTCCTCGTGGGGATACTTGCCGTCGCGCAGGTCGGCCTCGTGCACGATCTCGGCGAGGCGGACCAGACGCCGATCACGCAGGCGCGCACGCTTCACGAGCGTCTCGAACGTGCAATCCTCGCCGTGGTGGCTCAGCTCCACCCCCGGCGCGTCGAACGGGATGGCGCCGGCCGGGAATTCGGCGGGGACCGCGAACACGAACGTCGCCTCGGGGTCGATGAACCGCTTGATGAGCCAGGCCGAGGCGACACGGTCCACGTGCGGCCGGGGACGCGTCACCCACCGCCGGCCACGGAGCGTGCTGAGGTCGAGCGTCGGTCGGGCGTCGGCACGACGGGTGGTTTCCGGGCGTCGGGTCCGCATGGCCAGGGCCTCCTCGAGACGTCGCACTTCGGCCCCGCCGGGGGCGTCGAAGAAATCGATGTCGCGGATGCGTTGATGGTCCTTCTGCAGCCGCGCCAGCTCCTCGTGCACACGCTTGCTGGCGGCGGCCGATTTCCCCTCGAGCGTCTGGAGCATCTTGCGATACCGCCCCGCCAGGTGGCGGTAGTCCACGTCTCGCGGCTCGTGGAACAGCCGCATGACGTCCGGCTCCGGCAGGTTCTCGATCTGCTGGACCCGGACGAGCGTCGCCTCGCCGCCCTCGCGCTGGATCTCCTGCGCGAGCCACTGGAAGTCCTCGTAGCGGTCGGGGGTGTCCGGCAGCAGGTAGGCCGAGCGCTTGAGGGCGACGGCCCCCAGGGCGCGGAGCCGTCGCCACACCCGGACCCGCAGGCTCGACGGCACCGGCGGCATCCCGACCAGCAGGAGCAGTAGCGTCGCGTTCATGTTGCTAGATGTAACAGTCGTTGCATGGTACTGTCAAGCCAGAGTTGCAACCGCTGACAGGAGGACCTCATGAGGCACCGACCGGTTCGATCGCTGCGTCTGCTCGCCGCCCTGCTCGCCGGATCCGCGACTCCGCTCGGGCCGCCCGGCCCTCTGGCCCCCGCGAGCGCCGCCGATGCCATCG
>JBGPZN010000177.1:0-7004 GCA_041493815.1 Methylomirabilia bacterium | reverse complement strand
CGAGGTGAAGCCGCGCCAGCGGCTGGCCACGATGAGGAGCACCTGGGAGAAGGCGATCGTGGAGAGCGCGAAGTACGGGCCCTTGAGGCGGTTGGAGAGGTAGCCGATGGCCGCGCCCGCCACGAGTGACAGCGCGACGCCGATGAGCATGCCGAGCCAGGGCGACTGCTGGAAGCGCGCGCCCAGGAGCGCCGCCGAGTAGGCGCCGATGCCGAAGAAGGCCGCGTGCCCGATGGAGACCTGGCCGGCGTAGCCGCCGGCGACGTTCCAGGCCGCGGACAGCGCGCCCCATAGCAAGATCAGCACGAGGCTGTCGAGGAAGTAGGCGTCGCGCACGAGCACCGGGATGAGCGCGGCGGCGCCGAAGATCAGGAGCGCGCCCCAGTGGCGCGCGAGGGCCGCCGCCATCACACGCCGAGGTTCTCGGCGCCGCGCTGTCCGAACAGGCCGGCCGGGCGGAAGATCAGGACGCCGATGAACAGGACGAAGTAGAAGATCTCCTTCCAGGCGGTGCCGAACCAGTAGGAGCCCGCCACCTCCACCGCGGCCACGATGAGGCTGCCGATCAGCGCGCCCACCATGTCGCCGAGGCCGCCGAGCACGACCACGACGTAGGAGAGGAGGACGAACTGCAGCCCGGCCGTCGGATAGACGGCGTAGAGCGGCGACACCAGCACGCCCGCCGCGCCGACGGCGGCGATGCCGAGCGCGAAGGTGATGCGGTACACGCGGTCGGTGTCGATGCCCATGAGGATGGCGGCGTCGCGGTCCTGGGCGGTCGCGCGCATGACGCGCCCGGTGTGCGTCCACCGCATGAAGGCGAACAGCAGCACCGTGAGCGTGATCGCGATGACGAACGCCACCACCTGCGAGAGGTTGAAGGCGGTCCCGGCCACGCGGATCGGCGTCAGGGCGTGCCACGGCCGCACGGTGTGAAAGTCGCCCGACCACAGCACCAGGGCCAGGTTCTGGAGCGCGGTCGACAGCCCGACCGTGGTGAAGATCTGCACGTTGTGCGAGGCGTGGATGACGCCGCGCATGACCAGCACGTAGGTGACGAGCCCGATGCCGTAGAAGAGCGGGATGGAGACGAAGAGGACGAAGTAGGGGTCGAGCGAGAGCAGGGTGTACGCCCAGAACGCCAGGTACATGCCGAGCATCAGGAACTCGCCGTGGGCGAAGTTCACGACGCGCATGATCCCGAAGATCAGCGTGAGGCCCACCGCGATCAGGGCATAGATGCCCCCGAGCAGGATCGTGGAGACGCCGAGCTGCGCGAAGACGTCTATTTGCGCGCGTCCCAGGCGCCGAGCGGAATCCACTTGGCCCGGTTGGTCGTGAACTCCTCGGGCCACACGGTGACGAGCTGGCCGTTCTGCCACTGCAGCATGTAGTGCTGGACGCGCTCGTTGGAGTTCTGGCCGGTCTCGGAGAACTTCACGCCCCAGCCGTTGATCATCGTGCCGATCGGCAGGTCGAGCGACATGACCGCCGAGCGGAACTTCTCGGGGTCGTCGCTCTGCGCCCGGTCCAGCACCAGCTTGAGCAGCCACAGGCCACCGCCGGCCAGCTGGTGGGCGCCGAAGGGATAGGAGCCCGTCCGCTTCTGCACCGCGTCGCGGAAGTCCTTCTCGATCTTCTGGCCCTCGGGCTTGAGCGAGTCCAGCTTGAAGCCGGGGCCGGGCTCCAGCAGCGCGAATACGCCGTTGCCGTCACTGCCCATGGCCTTGCCGAAGTCGCTGCCGCCGTAGCCGGTGGCGCCGGCGTGCACGAGGGCCTTGAACAGGAAGTTCTGCTCGCGGGCCTGCCGCCAGAACAGCGGCGCGTCGTTGGAGAAGGCGATGTGGTGGACGACGTCGGGGTTGAGCTGCTTGAGCTTGACGATGATCGGCGTCATGTCGTTGATCGTCGTGAAGTTGTAGTACTCGGCCGGCGCCACCTCGATGAGGCCGAGCTCCTTGGCCCGCGCCCGCGCCGACTCGGTCACGCCCTGGCCGTAGGAGGAGTCCTCGGAGATGAACGCGATCTTGAGCTGGTTCGGCTTCAGGTTGAAGCGGGGGGCCAGGTGCTTGACGATGAACTCGACGTTGTACCAGCCGAACCCGGTGGCGTCGATCTCGGTCCGGTAGACGTTCGCGAGCCCGCGCTTGTTGAAGCGCGGGTCGACGCATGAGGTCTCCCAGTAGATGACGTTGTGGCGGGCGGCCGCTTCGCTGGCGGCGCCGCACAGGCGCGACGAGAACGTGCCGGTGATGATCTTGACGTTCTCACGGCTGATCAGCCGGTTGGCCTCGCTGGCCGCCGCCGTGGGGTCGGGGACGTCGGCGACGGCGAAGACGAGCTTCTTGCCCATCACGCCGCCCCGCTCGTTGATCATGTCGCGGACGATCTCGAAGCCCTCGAGGTGGCGCTTGCCCTCGCCGGACAGCGGGCCGGTGAGCGGCTCCAGCACGCCGATCTTGTACTCGCCGGCCTGCCCCCAGGTGAGGGCGGCGAGCCCGGCGGTGAGGACGAGCGCGACGACGGCGACGAGGATCGGCAGGCGACGGTGCATGTAAAGCCTCCTGGCTTGGGCACGCGGCAACGACGGCGAAAGCAGTCGGGTTGTAGCATCGCCTCGCCGAAGGTGTCAAGGCGGCTCCGCCCTTGGGGTAGACTGCCGCTCGTGAGCGACGAGCCCGGCCCGCGCGTGCTGTCTCCGATGACCATGCGCTTCTGCCCGCTGTGCGCGGCGGCGCTGACGCGGGCGGCGGTGCCACCCGATCAGCGCGAGCAGGCGGTGTGCCCCGGGTGCAAGTTCGTGTTCTACCTGAACCCCAAGGTCGTGGCCGGCACCATTCCCGAGCAGGACGGCCGCGTGCTCCTGACCCGTCGCTCGATCAACCCCGGCCACGGGCTGTGGACGTTCCCCGGCGGCTTCGTGGACTTCGGCGAGAGCGTGACCGATGCCGCGGTGCGGGAGACGCTGGAGGAGACCGGCCTCGCCGTGGACCTCACCGGGCTGCTGAACGTCTACTCGTATCCCGGCTCGCCGGTGATCATCGTCTACACCGCGCGGGTGACGGGCGGCACGCTCACGCCGTGCGCGGAGAACGACCGGCTGGAGTGGACGGCGCCGGGCGAGATCCCGTGGGACGCGCTGGCGTTCGACTCGACGCGCGAGGCGCTGCGCGAGTGGGTCGGCGCCCGCGGCCTGATGCCCCGCGGCTAAACTATGCCTGCCCGTTCCAGAACCCGCCGGCCGATCTCCGCCGCGATCGTCGTCGTGGTTCTTGCTGTCACTGCGCCGCCCGCCATCCCTTCAGGCGACTGCGTCTCCATCGGCACGCCGAAACCGACTCTCTCCTACACGTATCGCTACGGGGATTCGGTCGGCGGTTCGTCAGAGTTCACGGACCGGTGGGAAGAGTTCACGAAGACAGGCAGCCGGCTGCTGACGACCAAGACCAGCCCCAAGGGACCAGGAGTCTTGACCTCCACCACCCAGCATCGCGTGGTGGATGACGTGCTGATTCTCGACAGCAGCACCCACACCGGCACCGATGCCGGCCATCGCGTCGACAACTCGACGTCATACCAGCCTGGCGTCGTGGCCGATCCGGCATATCGTGCCTGCGCGGGTCGTACGTGGCCCATTCCCGCCGTGGTCGCCACCAGCCAGTCCGCGCAAGGTCGATTCTCCGCCGCCACACCTGAGGGCACGCTCGCGATCAAAGCGATTCGCGAGTCCGTCACGGTCCCTGCCGGCCGCTTCGACACGGTCCACTACACGAGGACGGGCGGCCAGTCTGTGGACGAATACTGGAAGTCGATCGAACACGGCGTCACGGTGAAGCGCACTCACACCATGCCCGGCGTCGTCGTCGTCACCACGATTCTGCAGACGATCAAGTAGGCGCTTCGCGCCACACTGAGTGCGGCTAGTCGCGGGTCGGCAGGGCCACCGTCGCCTTGCCCGTCACGACCTTGTCGCCCTTCTGGTTCTCCGCCCACACCTCGAGGTCGACGAGGTTCACGTCGTCCTTGCTCGACCTGGCGAGCACGCGGCCGCGGCAGGTGACGGTGTCCTTGAGCCGCACGAGGCCGGCGAAGCGGACGCCCAGCTTGCGGACCTGGCCGGCGCCGGCCCAGTCGGTGACCACCTGGCCCACGAAGCCCATCGAGAGCATGCCGTGGGCGAAGACGCCGCCCATGCCGGCGGCCTTGGCGAACTCGTCGTCCTGGTGGATGGGGTTGAAGTCGCCGGAGGCGCCGGCATAGCGCGTGAGCTGGATCTGCTGGATCGGGTCCTTCACCAGCGGCGGCAGCTCGTCGCCCACCTTCACGTCCTCGAAGTAGACCCTGGCGTATTTCACAGGCGTACCACCGTGATGTGACGGATGAGGGCGACGATCTCGTTGGTCTGGTCGGTGACGCTGGTCTCGCGCGCCACGAAGGCCATGGGGCCGCTCCGGCCGGTCTTCTCGTAGACGTCGAGCACCTTCGAGCGGCACACGAACGTCTCGCCGGGCCGGATCGGCCGGTACAGCTCGAACTCCTGCTCGCCGTGGAGGACGCGTGAAATATCGGTGCCCAGCTCGCGCAGGAACGCGCCGCTGTCGGCCCCGTCGCGAAACGTCGTCATGAACGTGGGCGGCGCGATGATATCGCCCCACGGGGAGGCCTGGCCCACCTGGTCATCCAGGTAGAGGGGATTGTCGTCGCCCAGGGCCCGCGCGAACTCCTTGATTTTCCCGCGCTCGACGGTGACGACGAACGGTGGGGACTCCTTCCCGATCACGCCCTTGTTGATCTGGATCGGCATCAGCTCACGCCTTTCTTCATGACGCGCTCCAGGAACTTCGCCAGATCGGGCACCACGAACCGCTCGTGGCGGCCCTCGGCGATCTTCTCCTTGGCGTCCCATGCTTCGACCTGAAAGAGGTAGCGCCGCCCGTCGGTCTCGAGCAGCGTGGCCTTGGCCCGCACGGCCATGCCCACCGGCGTCGCCGCCAGGTGGCGCATCTCGACCATGGTGCCGACCGTCGACGCCCCCGGCGCCAGGGACGGCGCGATGACGCCGTTGGCGGCGTTCTCGAGGAGGCCGATGAGAAACGGCGTGGCGAACACCTTGACGCCGCGGTTGCCCATCGCATCCGCGGTCTGCTCGAGCGTGACGGTGAGCGAGACCTCGTGGACGGCGCCGGGCTCGGGCGGCATGGCGTCGCGGTTTTACCGCGGGACCAGCAGCATTTGCAAGCCCATGACGACCAGGATGACCTCGATCACCGCCAGGAACACGCGGTCGCTCATGCGGTCCAGCAGGCGGCGCCCGATCCAGGAGCCGGCGAACATCGTGGCCCCGAGCACCAGGCCGACCATCACGGTCTCCCACGTGAGCATCCGGTAGCGCGCGAACACCAGGCCGCGCGTCACGTGCATGGCGCCCGCGCACATCGCCTCGGTGGCGATGAACGCCCCCCGGCGCAGTCCGTAGGCGAGGAAGAACGGCGTCACCACCGGACCCGTGGTGACGACGATGGCCGACAGCAGACCGATGGCGCCGCCGACGAACGGGAAGTGTACCAGGCGTACGTCCAGGCGCCCGCTGGTGAGCACGCGCCGGAGCGGGACCGATGCCAGCAGGAACGCGCCGATGGCGCGGCCGAGCCACTCGCTGGAGGCGCCCGCGAAGATCACGGTGCCGAGCGCCGTGGCCGGCACCGCGCCGGCGATGAAGCGCAGGGTGACGCCGCCGTGGAATTCGCCCCGGCTCCACCAGATCCTCGAGGCGTTGCCGAGGAGCATCGTGATCGTGAGGACCGGCACCGCGGCCCGGATGCCGAGCGTCCACGCCGCCACCGGGAGCAGGAGGAGGCCGGCGCCGAAGCCCGCCACGCCGCCGATCGTGGATCCGAGGAGCGCGGTGGCGACGAGAATCATCCACGTGAGCGGATCGGGCATGCCGTGTCATCATACGCCGATGATCCGGTGGGCCGCGGCGGCCGGCGCCTGCGTCGTCTCGCTCGACTCCACCATGAACATCGCGTTCCCCGCCATCGCCGCCGCCTTCGCCGTGCCGCCCGAGCGCGTGCGGTGGGTGATCGTCTGCTACGTCCTCGTCTACGCGGTGACCTCCCTCGTCGGCGGCGCGCTCGCCGACCGGGTCGGTCACGGGCGCGTGTTCCGGGCCGGGCTCCTGCTCAGCGTCGTCGCCTTCGCGATGGGCGCGCTCGCCCCGACGTTCGGCTGGCTGCTGGTCGCGCGGGTGGTGCAGGGGCTGGGCGGCGGCTGCGTGTACGGCACCGCGCCCGGGCTGGTCACGCTGGGCGTGCCGGCGGCCCGGCGGGGCCGCGCCCTCGGCTTCCTCGGTGCGGCGATGGGCCTCGGCTTCAGCGCGGGGCCCGTCGTCGCCGGCGTGCTGGTCGACGTCTTCGGCTGGGCCGCCGTCTTCCACCTGCGGCTGCCGCTGGCCCTGGCCGCGCTGGTGTGGGCGTGGGTGGCGGTACCGGCCGCTCCGGCGCCGCGCGCGCCACGGCTGGTGGCCGGGCGCGACCTCGTCCGGCGGCCCGTACTCTTCGCCGGCGCGCTGTCCTTCATCGCCAGCGCCGGCATGTTCGCGATCTGGCTGCTGGCGCCGTTCTATCTCATCGCCGCTCGCGGCATGCCCGCCTCCGCCGCTGGATTGCTTTTCATGCTCACGCCACTGGGCACGACGCTGGCGGCGCCGCTGGCCGGACGCCTCGCCGACCGCACCGGGGCCCGTGTGCCCGCCGTCGGCGGACTCGCGCTGCAGGCCGCCGGGCTCGCGTTGCTCAGCCGCGCCGAGCCCACGTCGCCCGTGCTCATCGTCGCGGTGGCGCTCTTCGCCGCCGGCTTCGGGCTCGGAATGTTCCAGGTGCCGAACATGGCCGTCGTCATGGCGGCGTTCCCCGCGTTGCAGCAGGGCGCGGCCGGCGGCTTCGCGTTCCTCGCGCGCACGCTCGGCGTCGTCACCGGCGTGCTCGGTCTTGCCCAGCTCTTCG
>JBGPZN010000462.1:0-3141 GCA_041493815.1 Methylomirabilia bacterium | reverse complement strand
GGGAGGCGTTCGTCGATGGTGACGCCAGCGGCGCACTGGCCGCGTCGCTGTTCCACTTCGGCACCTACACGATCGGCGAGGTGAAGGACTATCTGGCCGAGCGCGGCGTCGAGGTGCGGCGGTGACGCCCGAGAGCCTCACCTACGACGAGCGCGGGCTCATCCCGGCCGTCGTGCAAGAGGCCGAGACCGGCGAAGTGTTGATGGTCGCGTGGATGGACCGTGACGCGGTGGCGAGCACGCTGCAGACGGGGCTCACGCACTTCTGGTCGCGCTCGCGGCAGGCGCCGTGGCGCAAGGGCGAGACGTCCGGCCACAGCCAGCACGTGCGTGGCGTCTACGCTGACTGCGACGCGGACACCCTGCTGGTGCAGGTGCACCAGGACGGCGTCGCCTGCCACACCGGCAACCGCACCTGCTTCTTCACCGGCCTGCAGGGGCCGGCCGCGGCCGCCAACATGCTCGACCGCCTCGAGCAGATCGTGGCCGCCCGCAAGACGGCGCCGCCCGCCGGCTCGTACGTGGCCGGTCTGCTGGCCAAGGGCGAGGCGGCGGTGTGCCGCAAGATTGGCGAAGAGGCGGTGGAGGTGGTGACGGCCGCCCTCGGCGGCGAGGGGGACCGGCGCGTGGTCGAGGAGGTGGCCGACCTCTGGTTCCACACGATGGTGCTGCTCGGCGAGCGATCGATCTCGCTGCGCGACGTGCTCGAGGAGTTGGGGCGCCGGCACACGGCCGGGGGAGCTTCGAGGGGCGCGGTCAGCCCCCCTCGCCCGGACCATCCGGCGCCGGGCGGCTAGCGCCGGCGTGAGCGCGGCGGCTCGCCGCGCGGCGGCGCTCGCCGCCGTCCTGGCGATGGCACTCGGCGCCTGCGCCGGGCGCCGGATCGTGGACGGCGTCTATCACGCGCCCAGCGGCTATCGGGTGACGCTGCCGGGGGGGGCGTGGGAGATCGCGCCGGATGATCGCGCGGATCTTGAGTTGCGGAACCGGACGGCGCCGGCCGGGATGCTGGCCAACGCGGTGTGCGACCCGGCGGTGGCCCGGCGCGGCTGGGACGTGCTCGCGCAGCACCTGCTGATCGGCATGCGTGACCGCGACGTGGTGGAAGCGAACGAGGCACCGGTGAACGGGCGCGTGGCGTCGCACCGGCTGCTGGAAGGACGGATGCGGCAGAGTGACGAGCGCGTGCGGATCGAGAGCTACACGCTGAAGGGCGAGCGCTGCGTGTACGACCTGCTCTACGTGGCGGCGCCGTCGGCCTTCGACGCGTGGCGAGGCGACTTCCAGCGCTTCGTCGAGAGCTTCGCCGGCGAGTGAGCGATGGAGGCGTATCTCCGGCAAACGGCCATGTGGTACGGCGGGGTGGGGCTGCTCACCGCCCAGGTGCTGCGCAGCCTGGCCCTGCCTCCGAAGTACCTCCGCCTGGTCGTCCTCGAGATCGAGACCATGGGCGTCCGCTCGCTCGGGGTCGCGCTGACGGCCTCGATCTTCACCGGCATGGTGTTCGCGCTGCAGAGCGCGGTGAACATGGCCCGCTTCGGCGCCGAGAACTACGTGGGGCCCCTCGCCGCACTGGCCATCCTGCGCGAGCTGGGGCCGGTGCTCACCGCCATCCTGGTGGGCGGCAAGGTCGCCTCCGGTATCACCGCCGAGCTGGGCTCGATGCGGGTCACCGAGCAGATCGACGCCCTGCGCACCCTCGGCGTGAACTTCATCAAGCGCCTGATCGTGCCGCGGGTGCTGGCGGCCCTGCTGGTGTTCCCGCTGCTGACGATCATGGCCGATGTGCTTGGCGTGCTGGGCGGCATGGTGATCATGTACTTCGAGCGCGGCACCGACATGTGGGCCTACTGGAACACGACGGCGTACTGGGTCGTCCCGCGCGACTTCCTGATGGGGGTGGCCAAGTCGTTCTTCTTCGGCGGCATCGTGACCCTGATCGGCTGCTACAACGGGCTCAGCACGACCGGGGGGACGGAGGGGCTGGGGCGGGCGACGACGGCGACCGTCGTGCACTGCACCATGGGCGTGATCATCTCCGATTTCTTCCTGACCAAGCTGATGCTGATGCTCTTCTGGTGATGCGACCGACGGCTCGCGCGCGCGCGCGGACGGGATCGGCGCCGGCGGACGGCCAGCCGGTGGTGGAGCTGATCGACATCCGCAAGCGGTTCGACGGCAACGAGGTCCTGCGCGGGGTGTCGCTCACGGTCCAGCGGGGCGAGACGATGGTGATCATGGGCGGCAGCGGCTCCGGCAAGACCGTGACGCTGAGGCTGATCGCCGGCCTCATCCGGCCCACCAGCGGCAGCGTCCGCGTCTTCGGCGAGCGCATCGACAACCTCGGCGAAGAGCCGCTGCTGCCGATCCGCCGGCGGATGGGTTACGTCTTCCAGGGTGCGGCGCTCTTCGATTCGTTGACGGTCCACGAGAACGTCGCCTATCCGCTGCGTGAGCACACGAGCCTGGCCGAGGCCGAGATCCGCGAGCGCGTGCTGCACTTCCTGTCGCTGGTCGGCCTCGGCCCCGACGTGCTGGGGCTGCTGCCCTCGGAGCTGTCGGGCGGCATGCGCAAGCGGGTGGGGATCGCCCGGGCGCTGGCCCAGGAACCCCGGATGCTGCTCTTCGACGAGCCCACCGCCGGCCTCGACCCGACCAACGCGAAGATGGTGAGCGAGCTGATCGTGCAGCTGCGGGGCGGGGTGTGCGACACCGCCGTCGTCGTCACCCACGACCTGGAGCTGGCCAAGACGGTGGCCGACCGGATCGCGATCCTGATCGAGGGCCGGTTCGCGGCGCTGGGCCCCCGCGAGGCCGTGCTGGCCTCCGGCCACCCGGCGGTGCAGGCGTTCCTGGCCGGCGAGGCGAGGGTGACGACATGAACGACGAGGGCAACGAGCGAGGGCGGAAGCTGCGGGTCGGTGTGTTCGTGCTCATCGGCCTGGCCGCGTTCCTCGGCATGATCTACGCGCTGGGGGCGCGCGCGCGGCTGTTCGAGCCGCGCTTCACGGTGTCCGCCGAGTTCACCGAGGTGGGCGGGCTCGTGGAGGGCGCCACCGTGCGGCTGGCCGGCGTGCAGATCGGCCGGGTCAGCGCCGTGCGGCTGCCGTCGCAGCCGGGCGGCAAGGTGCGGGTCGACATG
>JBGPZN010000561.1:0-2440 GCA_041493815.1 Methylomirabilia bacterium | reverse complement strand
GGTCGTCGGCTGGGGCGGCGCCATCGTCCTCAGCCTGGCCGTCCTGGCGGCGTGGGCGCTGCTGGCCACCTGGAACGAGGATGCGCGCGTCGTCAGCGCGTTGGAGTGAGGCGAAACGCGCGGGACTCTGCTATTTTACCGGCGGGATCCACGAGGAGGAGCTTATCGATGACACGAATGACGCGCCGGCAGTTTCTGAAGGCGTCCGGGGTCGGTGGCGGCGTGCTCGCGGTCGCGGGCCTCCCGGGCTGCGCGATGTTCCGCGGCGAGACCGAGGTCCCCAAGGGTCGCCGCGTCGTCGTGGTGGGCGGCGGCTGGGGTGGCGCCACCGCCGCCAAGTACGTCCGCCTGGCCGATCCCACGATCGAGGTGATCCTGCTGGAGCCGAACAAGAAGTTCGTCTCCTGCCCCTTCAGCAACCTGGTGCTCAGCGGCGCCCGCGGCATCGGGAGCCTGACGTTCGGCTACGGCGGGCTGCGCGAGTACGGCGTGAAGGTGCGCCACGAGGCGGCCACCGCGATCGAGCCGGACGCCAAACGGGTGCGCGTCGGTGACGGCGCGCTGGCCTACGACCGGGTGATCGTCGCCCCCGGCGTGGACTTCCAGGTCGAGCAGGTGGAAGGACTGGGCGCCGCGCAGGACGCGGTGCTGCACGCGTGGAAGGCCGGGCCGCAGACGGTCGAGCTCGCCAAGCAGCTGCGCGCGATGCCGGATGGCGGCGTCTTCGTGCTCACGGTGCCGCCGGTCGCCTACCGCTGCCCGCCCGGGCCCTACGAGCGCATTTGCCAGGTGGCGTGGTACCTCAAGATGAACAAGCCGAAGTCCAAGCTGATCGTGCTGGACGCCAACCAGAACATCGTCTCCAAGGCCGCGCTGTTCCGGGCGGCCTGGCAGGCCTACCCGAACATCGACTACCGCGCGTCGAACAAGGTGGTGAAGGTCGATCCGGGCGCCCGCGAGGTCACCACCGACCTCGGCGACAAGATCCGCTACGACGTGATCAATCTCATCCCGCCCCAGCGGGCGGGCACCATCGCGGTCCAGGCCGACCTCGTCGGCGCCGACAAGCGGTGGTGCGAGGTCGATCACGTTACCTACGAGTCGGTGAAGCACCGCAACGCGCACGTCGTCGGCGACGCCACCACCGGGCTGCCGGTGCCGAAGTCGGGGACGATCGCCAACGCCATGGGCAAGATCTGCGCGAACGCGGTCGTGTCCCTCATGAACGGGAGGCCGGCGCCCGCGGTGCCGCCCGTCAACACCTGCTACTCGTGGGTGAGCGACCGCGAGGCGATGGCCGTCGTCAACGCTTACAAGATCGACAACGGCAAGGTCGTCCAGGTCGAGCAGAAGCTCACCCCCGGTCACTCCACGCTCTACGCGCAGCACGCGGAAGGATGGGCTCGCAGCATCTGGACTGACATCCTTGGCTAGCCGGGCGCTCGCCCTGACCATCGATCGGAGGACGCCATGAGGCGGCTGTCGTTCGTCGCGGCTGTTGCCGTGTTCGTGCTGGGGGTGGTGGGGACGGCGACAGCGGCGGGGCCGCTGGATCAGCCGGGGTATGCCAAGGCGGTGACGTGCAGCGCGTGTCATGGGTTCGGGGGGAACAGCCGGGTGGAGGCGGTGCCGATCCTGGCCGGGGTGAACCCGGCGTACTTCAAGAAGGCGATCGAGGACTACGCGTCGGGCAAGCGGGTGTCGGCCGAGATGGAGCCGTTCGCCAAGCAGGTAAAGCTGCTCGGCGTGGACGAGATCGCCGCGTACTTTGCGGCCCAGCGCCGCACGCCCGGCACCTCCAAGCCCGACCGCGCCGCCGTCGTGCGCGGGCGCGCCGGCGCCGAGCCGTGCGCGGCGTGCCACGGGCCGCAAGGGCAGGGCGACGCCGCCAAGCTCGTGCCCCAGATCGCCGGCCAGCCGGCGGTCTACCTGCGCAACCAGCTGCGGCTCTTCAAGGCCGACAAGCGCAGCCCGGGCGACGAGGCCGTCACCAAGATGAAGGCGGCGTTGAAGGCGATCCCCGACGAGACGCTGGCCGACGTCGCCGCCTACTATTCGAGCTTGAGGTAGCCCCAATCGCGTGACTGTCCCCTTCGCGCTGACGCTGACGTCGCTGGGGCTCGTCGGCGCCCTCATCGCCGGAATGCTCGGAGTCGGTGGTGCCATCGTGATGGTGCCGCTGCTCCTCTACGTGCCGCCGCTGCTCGGGCTGCCGCCGCTCGACATGAAGGCGGTGGCGGGCATCACGATGGTCCAGGTCCTGGCGGCCGCCGTCTCCGGCGTCGTCGCCCACCAGCGCATGCGGGCCGTGCACGGCGAGCTGGCCTGGCTGGGCGGGCCCACCATGGCGATCGGATCGGTCGCCGGCGCCGTGGCCTCCCGCGATCTGAGCGATCGCACCCTGCTGCTGGTGTTCGCGCTCATGGCCACCGGCGCGCTG
>JBGPZN010000048.1:0-12384 GCA_041493815.1 Methylomirabilia bacterium | reverse complement strand
GCGCTCGCCAAGGGCGTGAACGTCTGGCGCGGGCGCATGGTGCACCCGGCCGTCGCCCACGCCCTCGGCGAGCGCGCGACCCCGCTGGAGGCCCTACTTGGTTGAGGCGACTACACGCCAGTGATCAGGACGTCGTTCATCTTGACGACGAGGTACTCCTGCTGGCCCTTCCCGGCCTTCCGGGCGGTGACAGTACCGCCACCCTTCACACTCTTGGCGTCCCTCGACGTCAGATCTTTCGTCGCGACGCGCTTCCGTGCCCGCGCCTTGCTTTTCTTCTTCGCCATCGCCGCGCCTCCCGTTCGAGGATTCACTTCATGACCCGATGACCGGGCAAATCCTGCGCCAGTCTCGCGCCGTGCGCAAATCACCGATTCGACGGTGATGGCGGCGTTCGGCCGGGAAAGGCCGGGCGGGCATCGTGCCATGCGCCGGCGGCTGGCGGAGGCGAGTCGCCCGATCGGCGGCGTGGGACCCGGCCAGTGACCTCACCCGGCGGCGGCTGACGAGGTCCAGCGGATCATGCGCTTGTCGAGCTGACCCTCGTCGATCTCCAGTCCGAGGCCCGGGGCGTCGGAAAGGACGAACTTCCCGTTCACCGGGCGCACCGGCGTCTTGAAAACCACGTCCTGGACGTCGCGGGGCCCGTTGTACTCGGCCGGATGGTGCGAGTGGGTCAGCGAGGCCACGAAGTGCAGGTTGGCGGTGTGGCCGATCGAGGGCTGCGTCTGGTGCGGGACCAGATCGACGCCGTAGGCGCGGGCCAGCGCGGCCATGTCGCCGAGGCCGGTGAAGCCGCCGGTCTTGACGATGTCGGGCTGCACGATGTCCACGCCGGCCTCGATGAGACGCTTGATCCCCTGCAGCGTGTACTCCTGCTCGCCGGCCGAAATGGCGATGTCGAGCGCGGCCGCGACCTTCGCGACGCTCTCCACGTGATAGTGCTGCACCGGCTCCTCGAACCACACGTAGCCCAGCTCCTCCAGCGCGCGGCCCACGCGGATGGCGCCCTGGACGGAATAGCCGTTGTTGGAGTCGAAGGCGAGCGGGAAATCGTCGCCCACGAGCTTGCGCACGGCCCGCGCCTTGGCGATGTCGCCGGCGAGATCGACGTCGCGCGCCGTCTTGTCGGCATCGAAGCGGATCTTCACCTGGACGGGGCCGAGCTTCAGCCAGTCCTCGACGACGCGGCACACCTGGTCGACCGTGCGCTGCCCGTTGCCGCCGATGGAGGCGTAGAACGGCAGCTCGCGCCGCCAGGCGCCGCCGAGGAGCTTCCACACCGGCTGGCCGAGCGCCCTGCCCTTGAGGTCCCACAGGGCGATGTCGATGGCGGCCAGGGCGCCCGTGTACGCGCCCTCCGGCCCGAGCTTGATGTGCTGGTGGAACAACCGGTCCTGGATCACGCGCGCCTGCAGCGGGTCGGCGCCGAGCAGCATCGGCGTGAAGGCGCTGGCGATGATCTCCAGCGACGCGTTGCCGTGCACCATCGGGCTCGCCTCGCCGAGGCCCCACACGCCGTCGTCGGTCCCGATGCGCACCCACGCGCTGCGGTTCCGCCCGCCGCCCCAGTCCACGTGGAACGCCTCGACCTTCGTGATCCTCATGGTCGCCTCCTCGGCCCCAAGCCTATCCTTGATCGGTATCGACGGGGCATCCATACTGCCCCCCACGATGCGATTCGGCTGGTTGACGCTGGGACTATCGCCGTCGCCCGACGAGGACGGCGCCGCCATCGACGAGGCGGTGGCGCAGGCCTGCTTCGCGGAGACGGCGGGCTTCGACGGCATCTGGCTCACCGAGCACAACTTCACGGGCGAGAGCGTGTACTGCGATCCCATCCCCTTCGCCAGCGTCGTGGCGGCGCGTACCTCCCGGATCCGGATCGGCTTCGCGGTGCTCCAGCTCGCCCTCCGCCATCCGATCCGCCTGGCCACCCAGCTGGCCCTGCTCGACAACCTCTCGGCCGGCCGCCTCGACGTCGGCGTCGGCCACGGGAGCAACTACAACGAGTACGAGTTCGTCGGCTATGGATTGCGCAGCGACGACAGTCGCGAGCGGATGGCGGAGACGCTCGAGGTGATGGTGCGCGCCTGGACCGAGGCGCCGCTCGTCCATCACGGGAAGTTCTACCAGCTCAGCCTGCCGGCGCTGCGCCCGCGGCCGCGACAGCGGCCGCATCCGCCCGTCTGGCGTGCCGTCTCCTCCGCGGGCTCGGTGCGCGAGTGCGGCCGGCTCGGCGCGCCCATGTTGATGGCGCGCATCCCGCTGGCCCGCGTGCCCGAGCGGCTGGCGCTCTACGAGGCCGGCCTCGCCGAGAGCGGCCTCGACGGCGTGGCCCAGCGGCGGCTTCGCGAGCAGGCGGCCTTGTGGCGCTTCGTCCACGTCGCCGAGAGCCAGAGCCAGGCCGAGGATGAGCTGGCGACGGCGCTGCGGGGCACCCGCCATCACATGGTCCATGCCCGGGCGACGTACAATCCCCCCGGCTTCGCGGTCGATTCGTCGCGCGTGAACCCGTGGAACGATCCCCGCGTCTCCGACGAGGACGGCGTCCGCTACGCGCTCGCGGCCACCGCGCTCTACGGCACCGAGCGGCGCGTGGCCGAGCAGATGGCCGAGCTCCGCGCCGCCGGCGTCCATCACGTGCTCTGCCAGATGAGCTGCGGCTACCTCCCCCACGCGCGCATCATGGAATCGATGCGCCGCTTCGGCGACAGCGTGATCCCGCGGTTCCGGTGAGCGTTTGGGAGGTTGGGGGCCATGTCGGGGCCCCCAGTCCTGGCGGAGTGTCGAGGGGCGTCACGGCTTCGCCGGGGCGCCCCGAGCGTTGGGGGGTTGGGGGGTCTGGGGGCCATGTCGGGGCCCCCAGTCAAAAAGGCGGAACGCGACGCTTCGTGGCCTGCTCGAAGGCGTAGGCGATCTCGAGCAGCTTCGGCTCGCTGCAGGCCATGCCCGCGAAGCTGACGCCGAAGGGCGCCGGCCGGGCCTCGAAGCCGTCGGGGAACGCGGGCGTCGGAGCGTTGCGGATCATCCCGAACGGCACCATCACGGTCGGGTAGCCGGGTCGGGCCACGATGTTGGCGCCGCTCCCACCTGGAAAGAGCACCGCGTCGAGCTGATGGGCCTTCATCACCGCGTCGATGCCCCTGGTGCCGCCGAGCGCGATGTCCTTGGCCCGATCGGCCTCGTAGCGCGCGCGGTCGGCCTCGAGATCCATCTCGTCGGAGTTGTCGAGCTGCGACTGGCCGTACTTGATGGCGCCGCGGGGTGTGCGGGCCAGGTTGAAGTTCCTTAGCTCGGTCAGCGTCTTGACCGGGGCGCTGGGGCCGAGCGAGCGCAGCCACGCGTTGAAGTCGCGCTTCATTCCGTACTTGAACACGACCGAGCAGGTGGCGTCGGTCGCCTTGGCCCCGGACACGCCCGAGCAGATGTTCCACAGCAGGAAGTTGCTGGCCGGGTCGGGATCGACGACGCTGGGAATGTCCGCCGGGTCGACGATGACCGCCCCCTCGCGCCGGAGCGTGTCGATCGCGTCGGCCATCACTCGGGCCTGATCGTCGGTGAGGCCGCCCCGGAGCGCCGTCTCTCCCGGCGGCGTCACCTTGTCGTAGAAGAACGCGCGCGGGATGCCGATGCGCGCGCCCTTCAGGCCGTCGCGCTTGAGGTGCGGCGTGTAGTCGTGATTGCGCGGCAGCGCGCACGTTCCCATCGCCGGATCGTTGGGATCGGGCCCGGTGCCTTCCAGCGCGCCGAGCAGGATCGCGGCGTCGGTCACCGTTCGCCCCATCGGGCCGGCCGTGTCCTGATCGGCGGTGATGGGAATGATCCCGTAGCGGCTGATGCGGCCGACGGTCGGCTTGATCCCGACCAGCATGGTTTGATTCGCCGGGCTCAGGATCGAGCCGGACGTCTCCGTGCCCACGCTCGCGGCCCAGAAGCTGGCCGCCGTGCCGATGCCCGAGCTTGACCCACCGGTGGCGAGGACGACGCGCCCGTCGTTGTTGCCCTCGCGGGGATCGCGCCGAGGATCGTACGGATTGAAGCCGTACCCGGCCAGGCCGCTGAAGTTCGCCGGCATGGGGGTGGGCGGGCCGGCGACCCAGTTGGCCAGCTCGGTGAGCACGGTCTTGGCGATGATGATGGCGCCGGCCGCGCGCAGATTCCGGGTGATGGTCGCCTCGTAGCCGGGCCGGTAGCCCTCGAAGGCGACGGCGCCGCCCGTGGTCGGCATGTCCGTCGTGTGGATGTTGTCCTTGAGCGCGATCGGAATACCGTGCAGCGGGCCGCGGATCCGTCCCTGGGCCCGCTCGCGATCGAGCGCGTCAGCCTCCTCGAGCACGCGGGGGTTGACGGTGATGATCGCCTTGAGCTGGTCCTCGTAGAGCGCGATCCGGGTGAGGTACTCGACGACGAACTGTCGTGAGGTCACTCGCCCGTCGGCCAGCGCCTTCTGCAGCTCGGGGATGCCGGTCTCGACCACGCCGAACGGCCGGCCGGTGAGCGTGGCGCCCGCCATGGGTCCGGCGCACCCGGCTGCCATCACGACGGCCAATGCGAATGCGGCGACGCCTGATCGCGTCATCGTGCCCCTCCCCCTCCGGAATGGGGCGTAGTGTAGCCGAACTAGGCCGACGCGGCGGGGTCCGTGGGCGGCAGCACCTCACGGAAGACCGGGCGCGTCTTCCATTCCGGCACCGGCGGCGTGTGCCCCTCGCACGGCGCGTACGGCGATTCCTCCAGCATCTGCATCGTGTGGATGTAGCGCGGACAGTTGGGGAAGACGGCCTCGGCCTGCACGCGCACGATCAGCTGGGCGCCGACGAACTCCGCGAGCAGCGGATCGTCCTCGCGCACGGTGGCCCGCCCATTCACGCGCAGGCGTTTGGGGCTCTCGAAGTCGATGAACAGGAGCCCGACGTGGGGGTTGACGAGCACGTTGCCCAGGCTCTTGAACATGCCGTTGCCGTCGTAGCTCGGAAACGCCAGCGTCCCCGGCCCCACCACGCGGACGAACCCCGGCCGCCCGCCCTTGTACGAGCAGTCCGGCCGTCCCTCGGCGTCGGCGGTGGCCAGGAAGAACATCGGCCGGCTCTCGATGAACGCGCGGTCATCGTCGGTGAAGACCCCGTGCGCGATGACCTCCTCGAGCCGGTCGGCGAGCCGCCGCGTCTGGAAGCGATCCTGAAGCCGCCGCGAGCCGGCGTGGTACAGCGTGATGTCGCTCATGTCGTTCTCCTGATGCGTCCGGTTCAGGCGCCGAGGTCCACGTCATGCGCCCCTGACGGGTCAGCCGCTGCCGGGCCGGGCCAGCAGCGCCGGGTAGTTCGGCTCCGGGTGCGGCAGCGGCGGCAGCTGCCAGGTGCCCGTCGCGATCGGCGGGACGACGTCGACGGCGACGTCCACGACGGTCGGGCGACCGGAGCGGACCGCGGCGCCCAGGGCGTCGCCGAGCTCGCCCGGCGCCGTCACCCGAATGCCGTCGGCCCCGCAGGCCCGCGCGAGCATCGCGTAGTCCGGCGAAAACGGCTCGCCGGTCGAGGCGCGGGTGAACATCGTCGTCGTCTCCTTGCCGAAGGCGCCGCGCTGTAGGTCGCGGATGGACACGTAGCCGTAGTTGTTCCACACCACCCACGTCGCCGGAATGCCGTACTCCACCGCCGTGGCCACCGCGTTCGACGTCATGAGGAAGCCGCCGTCCCCGCACACGGCGACGGCGGCCCGGTCCGGTGCCGCCAGCTTCGCCCCCAGCACGCCGCCGACCGCGAAGCCCATGGCCGCGAAGCCCCACGACTGCAGCAGCGTCCGTGGCTCGTACACGGGCCACTGCTGCACCATCCAGTTGTGGTGCACGCCGACGTCGGCCAGCACCACGGCGTCCCGCGGCACCGCCCGCCGCAGCGTGCGGATGAGGTGCTCGGGCTGGATCGGCACCGCGTCCGCACGATAGCGACGCTCGTTGAACTGCGTCCAGTCACGCTGCCACGCCGCGACCTCGCGCAGCCACGGCTCGTGGGCGCCGCGCCCGTCGCCGGACTCCGCCGTCGCGAGCAGCGCGCGCACGAAGCTCCTCACGTCGGCCGTCACGCCGAGATGCACCGGGTAGTTCCGTCCGATCTCGTCGGGGTCGATGTCCACGTGGACCAGCCGTGTCGGCGGAATCGTGAACGTGTAGCCCGGCACCCAGCCGCTGCTCACGCGGTCGTCGAAGCGCGCGCCCAGCGCCAGCAGGACGTCGGCCTGGCGCGTGGCCTGGTTGGCGGCATACGTCCCGTTGCGCCCGACGACGCCCACCGCCAGCGGATGATCGGCCGGCATGACGCCGGCGCCCTGCGGCGTGTTCGCGACGGGCGCGCCCAGCGCCTCGGCCAGGCGCCGAATCTCCGCGGATGCGTCCGACAGCACCGCGCCGTTGCCGACCAGGATCACCGGCCGCTCGGCGCGCGCCAGAAGCTCGTACGCCCGGCGCGCGACTTCCGGTGAGGGGCCGGGACGCCCGTCGATCGCATGCCACCACGCCTCGGGGTCGGGGACGGCGGCCGTCGTCTCCTCCACGAAGACGTCGAGCGGCACGTCGACGTTCACCGGACCGGGCCGGCCGGTCGCCGCGGTCTTGAACGCCTGCCGCAGCGCCAGCGGCAGCATCTCCGCGCGCGGGACCTGGAAGGTGCGCTTCACGTAGGGACGGATCACCGAGGGGAAGTCGGCCTGGTGATGACGGTACGTCTCCTGGAAGGGGCCGCGGTTCCACTGCGGTGTGGGCACGTTGCCGGTGAGGGCCACGAGCGCGGAGGAATCCATCATGGCGCAGGCGAGCGCGATGGCGAGGTTCACCGAGCCCGGCCCGCACGAGGTGAACGTCGCCACCGGCCGATGGGCGACGCGATAGTACGCATCCGCCATGAAGCCGGCCACCTGCTCGTGATGGACGCCGAGCATCTTGATGCGATCGGCGCGCTGCCCGAGCGCGTCCATCAGGCCGACGATCCCGTGCCCGCACAGGCCGAAGACGTACGGCACGCGTTCCTTGATGAGGTACTCCGCGATCAGCTCGCCTCCACGCATGGTCCGGTCTCCTCGGGCGTCAGGGATTCAGCTCGAACACGGGATACCGATCCGCGATCGGCGCGAACTCCGCCGGTGGAGAGCCCGCCCGTCGCGGGAAATAGCGCTGCACGGTGAGCTTGAACCGGTCGAGATAGGCGCTCAAGATCTCCGGCTTCTCGGAGTCCGGAACCGGCCGGACCCGGACTCGCTGGCGGCGCCAGCCCTTCCTGAGGATCACCTCGCCGGCGACCTCGGCGTTGCGCACCCACTGTGTGCGACCTCGGGGGGCCACGAGCCAGCGCTTGCCGTTCAGCTCCAGCACGTTGACCGGCGTCGAAAAAATGCGGCCCGTCGTCCGGCCCCGAACCTGCAGGAGATAGTTGTGGCGCAGGCCGAGCCCGAGCCCCACCAGCAGCCCGAAGGCCCGGTTGAAGATCCGTTCGCCGGCGCTCGGCGCCTCGAACTTCGCTTCGGGGCTCACGGGCGCTTCATGGATTCGCGGGCCAGCGCGTCGATGTGCACCCGCGCAAACTTCCTCGCTCAGTTCTCATGGCGGAATTTCCGCACCCGCCAGTGGTTGATCCCACGACACCGCCAGGCAGCAAGTTATTTCTCGACGAGATGAGGAATACCATTGTCAAGAATGGTCCTAAGGAATCCGGTAAGCGATGTTGAGCTCCCCACTATTTGCAGACTGCGGGGAGACCGAGGGCCGTTTCCAAGTGTTCGTCCCGAACTTCCGGCCCTCGGCGTCCACCTGGCCGCTGTACTCCAGGTACGTCTGGAGGCTTTCGGTGTAGTTGTCCGGGTAGATGAAGTCGTTGCCGGTGTTGCGAACGACTCGGAAGCAGCTCGGAAGTCGAGCGCTTCCGAGTCCAGGCCGGGCATCGGCTGCTCGTCGTAACTCTCGCCGCGCGCGAACCGGCGTAGCTCCTCGACAAGCTCCCGGTCCGCTCGCCGGTTGGTGGAGCCGACCCGGACGTAGACGCCGCCGGCAAGCCCCTCGCGTTCGAGGTAGTACTTGGCGTGGTAGTCCGTCACTCCGACTAGGACGCCGCCGAGCCGTCCCTCGAGATCTCCCGCGGGCGCAAGGGCACGAACGTCCGCTCGACGAACGCTCGCGCGCGCTCGGCATCGACGCCGTTGGCCTCCATGCACGGGGTGGCGTCAGCCAGGATGGCCTCGGGGTCGCCCGAGAGTACCCACCGCTTGTAGGTGTCCTCGAACTCGATGCCAAGGCCACGCGCGAAGACCGAGAGGTAGTGCTCGATCGCCAGCGGGGCCTGGGCCTCGAAGCCGCACAGCAGCCGCTGGCAGCCGTGATAGATGGTCGCCAGCGTGTCGGCGCCGCCCGCGTGGGCGCGCGCGATCTCGTCGCGCGTGAGGTCGTTCCACACCTCGAGGCCGAGCTGCTTCTGGACGTCGGCGGTGCAGAGGCGGCCGAAGCGCGGCTCGGGCTCGACGGGCACGAACGTGAGGCCGGGCACCGCCTCCAGCAGTCGGCGGCCGGCGGCGCCCTCGCGGCGGCGCGACTCGTTCTGCACGTGATAGTGCAAGGCGACCCCCCGCCGCACCTCGCGCGTGAAGGTCAGCTTCGGCAGCTGCTCGACGAGGAACTCGGCTGTCTGGCGGAAGGGGAACGGCATCTTGAGCTGCTGGACCTCGTCGTAGAAGTAGATGCACGAGGGGCACCACATGACGATCTCGAGCGGCGAGAAGCGCTCGAAGAGCCGGACGGTGGCCTGGTTCATGCCGCGGGCGGCCTGCGTGTCGCCCTGCCGGTGGTGGACGATGCCGCAGCAGTAGGTGGGGCCGCCCACGGCGACGTAGTCGAGCCCGAGGAGGTCGAAGATGGCGGTGACCGTGCGCACCATGTGGGAGGTGCGGAGGACGTTGCAGCCCAGGTAGAGGACGATATCGTGGTGCTCGCCGGCCGCCGGCGGCGGCGTCAGCCGCCAGCGCCGCTCGTCGCGCCGGCTCATGAGGTCCTGGGTCAGCGTGATCTCGCCGAAGTGGGCCCGGTAGTCGTAGCTCATCGCGGCAGCACCTTTCGCGTCGCCTCGATCGCCTCGCGGGCGACGTCGGTCGGATCGCGCTTCCAGGCCCTCTCGTTGGGCGCCTCGTAGGAGGCGAAGCCGGCGTACCCCTTGGCTGCCATCAGCGCGAAGAACTCACGGAACCAGAACGAGCCCTGGCCGGGCGGCAGCCGGTCGAGCGCCTTGCCGGCCTCCAGCCCGGTGCGGGGCGGATCGCTGTACTGCACGTAGACGATCTCGGCCGGGGCCACGTCTTCCACGGCCTTCAGCGTACCGCCGCTCCGACCGAGGTGATAGGTGTCGAGCAGCAGCCCGCAGCTCGGATGGGCGGCGCGGGCCAGCACCTCGCGGACGCGCTCCAGCGTGTTGAGCTGCGCGCACTGCGAGTTGAACTCGAGCGCCAGCCGCACGCCGTGGGCGGCGGCGAGGTCGCCGACCTCGCGCACGCTGTCGGCGGCCCGGCCCACGTCGCCGCGATCCTTGTCGACCGGGCTCATCACCGTCGCGCAGCCCAGCGCCGCCGCCCGGCGGCACTGCTCGTCGAAGACCGCCAGCAGGCGCTTGCGCTCGGCGCCGTCGGTCCACATCCAGCCGAACTCGACACCGACGCAGGCGACCGGCAGCCCGCTGGCCCGGACCAGGTCCAGCACCGACTCGGCCGGCTGGCCGGACTCCTCGGCGCGGCGGAAGTCGAGCCGGCGCAGCTCCACGCCGTCCCAGCCCGTCGCCTTGGCGATCGGCAGCGCGCCGGCCAGCGGCGTGGCGTCGAGCGTCCAGGTGTGCAGCGCCAGCCGCATCACGACGCCCCCAACGTGCGCGCCGCCTTCGTCACGTCGCGGGGCGCGACCCACAGGATGGCGCCGTAGCGGCCGGAGCCGGCGCAGAGCGCGTCGATCGCGGTCACGTTGATCTTGGCGTCGGCCAGCCGCTGCATGAACTCGGCGATGACGCCCGGCCGATCGTCGCCCATGACGAGCAGCGCCCGCTTGGGCCCGGTGACCTTCCACTTGGCCTTCTTGGCGACGGCCCGGAAGGCGGCACCGTCCTCGGGCACGAAGTCGATCTGGGCGCCGCGGCCGCTCGGGAAGCCGGTGAAGGCCAGGAGGTTCACGCCGGCCTGGCGCAGCTCGGCGAGCAGGGCGGCGCCCACTCCCGGCTTCTGCGGCGCCATCACGTAGAAGTACTCGACGAGGCGGACGGTGTCGGCCATGGCGGGCTCCTTTCCCCGGCGGCCGCCGAGGGGCCGGGTTGCGGGAGACCTTACCACTAATCAGGCGGGGTGGCGTCAGGCAGGACGGCGAACGGCGTCGACCACCTCGATGTGGTCGATGACCCGGACGCGCGCGCCGAGCCGCTTCGCCTCCCGTTCCACCGCCCGGATGGCGGCGTCGCGCACGTCGCGCGACGGCACCCAGCCGGTCAGCCCGACGCGTACCGCGCCGCGCAGGGGCACCGAGACGACGGGGAGGACGGAGCTACCGGCCAGGGCCGGCTCACGCAAGAGCGGCTCGCTCAGCGACTGCTGCAGGCGGGCGGCCTCGTCGTCGCGACGGCTGCGCACTTCCAGGTAGCGCACGCCGAGCACGATCAAGCCGCCCACGGCGACGAGCGACCCGACACCGACAGCCAGCGAAGATCCGGTGGGCCAGTCCATTGCGCCTGGAAATCAGCAAGCGGCGTGCCGATGGGCGCGCCGCGCAGGACGTGGCGACGCCACTCGCAAAGTGTCGCGCGATGTACGCCGCGCATCACCGGCGAGGTAACACTGTCACCTGCACGACGGGAGGCGAGTGTTACCATGTCGGCCCGATGGCGCCCTCTCCGCGCGCGCTGGACGGTCTGCGCGTTCTCGACCTGACGCAGGTCATGGCCGGGCCCTTCTGCGCGATGCTGCTGGCCGACATGGGCGCCGATGTCATCAAGATCGAGCCTCCCGGCGGCGAGGCCACCCGCAACATGGACCTGGATCTGGCCCCCGGGGTGTCGGCGCCGTTCCTGGCCGTCAACCGCAACAAACGTGGCCTCGTGCTCGACCTCAAGCGCCCCGAAGGCGTGGCGGTCCTCGAGCGGCTGGCGGCGACGGCGGACGTCCTCATCGAGAACTACCGCCCGGGCGTGGCGAAGCGGATCGGCATCGACTACGCCAAGCTGTCGGCGATCAACCCGCGCCTCATCTATTGCTCGATCTCCGGCTTCGGCCAGACCGGTCCCTACGCTGACCGCGGCGGCTACGACCTCATCGCCCAGGGCATGAGCGGGATCATGAGCGCCACGGGCAGCGAGGGCGGAGCGCCGGTGAAGGTCGGCGTGCCGATCACCGACCTCGGCGCCGGGCTCTTCGCCGTCTTCGGCATCCTGTGCGCGGTGCGGGCCCGCCACCTCACCGGCCGCGGCCAGCTCGTCGACACCTCGCTGTTCGAGGCCGGCCTGTCGCTGTCGGCCTGGGAGGCGACCGAGTACTGGTTCACGGGCCAGGTTCCCCGTGGGCTCGGCACCGCCCATCGCCTGAACGCGCCCTACCAGGCCTTTCGCGCCAGCGATGGCCACTTCACAGTCGGCGCCGCCAACAACAATCTCTTCCCGCGCTTCTGCGCTCTCCTCGGCCTGGACCACCTCGTGAAGGACCCACGCTTCGACTCGGTCGCCCACCGGCTGCAGCACCGGGCCGCCCTCGAGCCGTTGATCGAGGCGGTGACGATCCACCAGCCCCGCGCGCACTGGCTGGCCGCGTGCGAGGCGGCCGGCGTGCCGGCGGGACCGATCTACAGCGTGCCGGAGGCGCTGGACGACGCCCACGCCCGCGCGCGCGGCATGGTGCAGGAGCTGCCGCATCCGACCCTGGGCCGCGTGAAGGGCCTCGGCAACCCGGTGAAGATGTCGGCGACACCGCCCGTCATGGCCAAGGTGGCGCCTGGGCTCGGCGAGGACACCGACGCGATCCTGCGCGAGCTGGGGCTGGGCGACGGCGAGATCGCCGCGCTGCGGGCGGACAAGGTCGTCGCGTGACCGTCCGCTCGGTGGCGGGGCACACGCCGCGCATCCACCCCGAGGCCTGGGTCGATCCCGCGGCGCTCGTCATCGGCAACGTCGAGCTGGCCGAGGGCGTGAGCATCTGGCCCTTCACGGTCGTGCGCGGCGACATGGGCCAGCACATTCGCATCGGCCGCAACACCAACGTGCAGGACAACTCGGTCGTGCACGTCGAGCTGGATCTGCCGTGCATCATCGGCGAGGGCGTGACCATCGGTCACCGCTGCGTCGTGCACGCCTGCACCATCGGCAACAACGTGCGCATCGGCATCGG
>JBGPZN010000534.1:0-2585 GCA_041493815.1 Methylomirabilia bacterium | reverse complement strand
GACCCGCGCGCGCTCCGCTATCTGCTGTCCACGGTGGCGCGTGACGGCCGCCGGCCCCGCCTCGATCGAGGCCTGCGGCGGCAGCTCGTCGACGCCGGCGTTCTCGTGCGCCCCGCGCAGGTACCGCGCGACGTTCATCTCGACCCGCGTGTGGATCTGGTACCGCCGCCCCGGCTCGTGCCCTCGCTTCGACTCAATCCGCGCTGTCGCTTGCATCGCGGCCCCGGTCTGCCGCCCGACCTCGCGCCACGCGGTGGGGCGTCCGAGCCATTTCTTCCCGACGAGGACATCCTGTGGGTGCCTCGCGCCGGGAGTCGGATCGCCGTGCCGTACACGCTCGCTCCGCGGCTGGCCGGCCTGGTGCGCGATCTGCTGCGCCGTCGCCGCCCACCGGCGGCACTGGCGCCGAGCGCGGCCGCCGCGCTGCTCGGCATCGGCGCGCTCGAGCCCGTCGCGCAGCGGCGCGCCGACTGGACGCGCCAGGTGCGCGCCTGGCGACGGGAGCTTCGCGCGCGCGGATTCGTCGTGCTGCGCGATCTGTTCGGCGGCGTGTTCCCCGCCGCCCTCCGCGCGTACTACCGGCGGCTCGCGACCGAGGGCTACCTGATGGGCGGAGATCAGCGACTGCGCGGGGCGCCGCTGCTCTACGACGAGCCGCTCCTGGGCTTCCTGGGTGGCCAGCTCGCGCCCGTCGTGAGCCGCGTGACCGGCGGCCGGGCGCGCTCGACGTTCACCTATCTACGCGTCTACGATCCCGGCGCTATCCTCGGACGCCACCGCGACCAGCCATCCTGCCGCTGGAACGTCGACCTCGTGGTGGGCGGCGTGCCGGCGCCGGCGCGCCGCACGGCCTGGCCGCTATGGATCGACGGCCGTCGGGGACCGGAGCCGGTGCGCCTGGGGCTGGGTGACGGCGTGCTCTATCGCGGCGATCGCGTCCAGCACTGGCGCCACCCCCAGCGGCGCGGACGCACGACGGTGCTGGCGTCGCTGCACTACGGCCGTCCGAGCTGACCCGCTACAGCAGACCGTCGACGAGGCGCATCAGCTTCCAGCCATCCCCCACACGCTCGCGCAGCGATCGCCAGACGGGTTGCGGTCCCGTGTGATGGAAGCTGTGCAGGATGGCCAGCCGGGCGCGGCCGTCCGCCGCCTCGGCGAGGCGGAGGCTCTCGGTGAAGGGGATGGAATCGTCGCCCTCCCCGTGGGCGATGAGCAATCGGCCCCGCACGCGGGGCACACTCGCGAGCGGCGACATGCGCTCGAGCATCCGTCGAGTTTCTGGTGACAGCGCGGCCACCAACCCGGCCACCGCGCGCTCGTCCCGGTTCAGCGTCAAGCGAAGCACCGCGTGGCCGTCGGGTCCGAGCCGTGCCTCCAGCTCCCGCGTGTCGTTCGCGGGGTTGGTGAGCCGGCGCTCCGCGATCGCGGCGAGGGTGCCCCGATCCGGCCCCCGCTCCAGCACGCCGGCGAGCAGCGCGAGCAGCTTCCAGCGGTTGTACTCCTCTTGCCGCTGCGCGTAGCGCTGTCCGGCGAAGGCGTGAGCACCCGTCGTCACGTACGCGATGACGTTTGTCAGGTCGGCGTACCCACCGAAGCTTCCCACGACGCGGATGTCGGGCGCATCGGCGGCCGCCAGCAGTGCGGGACCCGCGCCGAAGCTGAAGCCCGCGATCCCCACCGGGTAGCCCCAGGCCCGGAGATGGCGAAGTGCGGCGCCGATGTCCTCGACCTCGGTGCCGGTCAGCGCGAACTGCACGAGCCCGTCCATCTCGGGGACGAGGACGATCTGGCGGTGCCGCCCGATCAGGCGAGCGAGCCGGACGATCTCGGGGTGACGCCGACCGGCCCGGGAGAGGCCGTGCACGATCACCAGCGCGGCGCGAGGGTTTGCCGGCCGATAGAGGTCGGCCGGGATCCGCCGGGCGGGGCTCACGATCACAACGTCCTCCCGGACCACGTCCGGGAGGATCGGCGAGAACCAGGCCTCGGTCGTCGGAAGCGCGAGGGCCAAGGAGAGCACGACGGCGGGCCCGAAGCGCAGCGCGAGCGCCACGAGCGCAACACCGACGGTGCCGCCGGCGGCGAGGCAGAGCCCCCGGCGTCGTCGCTTCGTCAGCCGCCAAGCTCCTTGCGGACGATCCGGGCACCCTGCACGAGCGCGGCCAGCTTGTGCTTGACCACCCAGCGTGGCGTTTCCCAGAACCCACAGTCGGGATTCAGCCACAGCCGCTCGGCGGGCACGCAGCGCAGGAGCGCGCGAATGCGCTCGGCCACCTCCTCGGCCGTCTCCGACTTGAAGGCCTTGACGTCGATCACGCCGGCGCCCAGCTCGAGATGCGCCGGCCAGTCATCCCAGCGCGTGGCCTCGTCGAGCCCGCGGTTGGCGAACTCGAGCACGACCTGCGAGGCCTTGAGGTCGCCGAGCACCGGAAACAGATTGCGGTAGTCGCGCACGGCGCTGAACGGCCGGCCGTAGAGGTTGCCGAAGCAGACGTGCACGGCGAGCTTGGCCTCCACGCCGGCCACCGCCTGGTTGATGCCGCGGGTGACGTCGTGCACGCTGCCGGCGTACATGCCGTGGT
>JBGPZN010000562.1:0-2431 GCA_041493815.1 Methylomirabilia bacterium | reverse complement strand
GAAAGCGCGCGTGCGTACTACCCGTACGTCCAGCAGTGCCCGGGCGGCTGGCTGACGGTGATACCGCCGCCGACGGAGCCACAGCAATGAAACGCCTCGCCCTTCTCGTGCTCGCGTCGCTAGCCCTCGGCGCCTGCGCCACGATCCCCGCCGGACCAACGGTGATGGTGCTGCCAGGCTCGGGCAAGACGTTCAACCAGTTCCAACTCGACGACGCGGTCTGCCGGCAGTGGGCGTTCCAGCAGTCGGGCGCGGGCGGGCAGACGCCGGGGCAGAGCGTCGCCACCGGCGCTATCGTGGGCACGCTCATCGGCGGGGCGGCCGGCGCGGCGCTCGGCGCGGTGGCCGGCAACCCCGGACTCGGCGCCGCCATCGGTGCAGGGGTGGGAGCTGTCGGCGGGGCCTCCACCGGGGCGAGTGCGGCCGACACGAGTTCGTGGGCGGTGCAGCGGCGCTACGACGTGTCGTACCAGCAGTGCATGTACGCCAAGGGCAACCAGATTCCCGGCGCCGCGCGGCGCATGTCGGCGCCGTCCTACGCGCCACCGCCGCCACCTCCACCGCCGCCCCCACCGGCGTCAGGCCAATACGTCCCCACGCCGCCATCGAATGCGGGCATCCCCCCGCCCGGCACGCCGCCGCCCGGCGGCATGCCTCCGCCGCCCCCACCGCCGCCGCGCTGATCGTCCGTTCTAACGCAGGCTGCGGAAAAAGGCCCATCTGCGCCGTTGGCTCGTCGGGCCCTCCCTGCGACGTGGCAGGGCCACGCCTCAGAGGTTGTGAATGAATCGGCGCATCACGCTGGGCGGCGTTTCGTCATGTGGCGGGCGACGTGCTGGCCCGCCGCACCGAGGGCGAGCGGAGGGTGTGTGGAGCGTGGCGCCGGCGG
This sequence comes from Methylomirabilia bacterium, assembly GCA_041493815.1. Taxonomy (GTDB): domain Bacteria; phylum Methylomirabilota; class Methylomirabilia; order Rokubacteriales; family CSP1-6; genus AR5. The sequence goes on along the minus strand of JBGPZN010000562.1, from coordinate 1,542 downwards.
CGTGCTGGCCCCGATTCCTCGCCGCCCCACCTCTGATCACGCGGTCCCTACCGGCAGCGCGATCATGCCGGCGCCGCCGCTGTAGACCGCAACGCCACGCTCCGCATCAGGTTGTGCGCGAGAGCAAACCAGAGCAACACGGCTTTCACCTTGGGCAGACCGCGCACCAGGAATTGACGCAAGCCACGATTGCGAGCCAGGGCGTTCACGCACTCGGCCGTGGCCGCCCGCTCCTTGTAGATCGCCTGGGCCTCGACGGTTCCCATTCGCTCCCGCCACGCCCCAACGGCTGCGCTGTCCCCCGGACACGCGTGATAGCGCTCGCGCGTCGGGTCCTTGGGTTTGGGCACCGGCGCATACACCGTGCAGCCGATCTCCGGCCCCGACACCTGCTCAATGGCCTCGTGGCTGGCGAAACCACCGTCCACCAACATTTCCGCCGGCACCTGACCATACCGCCCGTCCAGTTGCTCGACCATCGGCACCAACTCGCCCAGATCGCTCCCCGCGTTGGTGGCATCGACCCCCACGATGATCTGCGTCCCCGTGTCGGTCGCGAACTCCCCGTTGAAGGCCGGCCGAAACCCTCCGTCGGCCATCTTCATCACGCGCGCTTCCGGGTCCGTCGTCGACGCCCGCGCTTGGGCCTGGGCCGCCGCCCCCCGCTTCTTGGCCTCGATCTCCGGCCACTGGGCCAGGGCCTTCGCCACGCGCTCCTGCCGCTCCCGCGCCGCCCGGTGCCGCGCCGCCTCTTGCCGCCGCGCCGTCGCCCCAGGATCGTCGTGCACTTCCTGCTTCAACGCCTCCACCTGTGCCGTCGCCTCCGCCAAGCACGTCTCCAACCGCTCGCGCCGGCGAAACGACGCGGCCCCCGCGCTCGCGCGCACCCGGATCCCGTCCTGCGCCACCCGCGTCAGCTCGACCAACCCCTCCGCCATCAGCGTCGCCACGCTGGTCGTCAACAGCCGGTCCAGCACCTCCACGTGCTCCACCCGGAAATCGGCCAGCGTGTGATAGTTCACCGAGACGCCCCCGGCGATCCATCGATACGCGTCGTGCTGCTCGCACAGCCGCTCGATGGCCCGGGCACTGCCCACCGCGTCCAGCGTCGCGTAGAGCCACAGCGCCATCAGAATGGCCGGATCGATCGCCGGCCGCCCCGCGCTCCCCTCCACCGCGCGGATCCCGGCATACAGGGCGGACAGATCGAGCCCTTCCACAAACTCCCACACGATGCGGGCCCGGTGGTCGGCCGGCAGCAGGCTCTCCAGGTCGACCGGCCGGAACTCAAGCTGCGCTCGGTTGGGCCGCTGCACTCGCGGCGCGGCGGCGGAAAGGGAGTCATCACGAGCCACTTCAGCGGGCGCCAGCGGAAACAGGGTGTCGGTCATAACCGTACTGTCGCAGATCACCCCCGTCTGCCCAACGTGAATTCCACGTGTGACGAGATTTTTTCACAGGCTCTCAGTCGGCCGTTCCCTTTGCGCGCCTCCAGCTGCGAGGCCGGCAGCACCGCCCACGCCGAGTCGTCGAAATCGGCGG
>JBGPZN010000559.1:0-2445 GCA_041493815.1 Methylomirabilia bacterium | reverse complement strand
GCGGCCAGCGAGTCGACGTTCGTGCGGCTGCTGGAGATCCACGAGCGGGTGCTCGGCGTCGACAAGCCGGGCGTGGCGGCCATCCTCAACGAGCTGGCCCTGGTCGTCGGGCACCAGGAGCGTTACCCCGAGGCCGACCGTGTCTTCGCGCGGGCGGAGGCGGCGGCGCAGTCCTCGCTGGCCGACGAACAGATCACCCTCTTCGGCTACCGCGCCTCGGTGTACCGCGACCACAAGCCGGCGGAGGCCCTGGTGTGGGCGGAGCGGGCCATGAAGCTCGGCGAGCGCTACCCGGACACCTCGCGCGGCCGGCCCTACACCGTGGGCATGTACGCCGTCTGCCTGCGGAACAACAAGCGCCTCGCGGAGGCCGAGCTGCAGGCCGCCGACTCGCTGCGGATGGCCAGCCTGGCCGGCAGTGACCCTCAATGGCGTCTGTGGTGGGTCGGCGAGATGCACACGCTGCTCGGTCGGGTCTACCGGGACCAGGGCAAGTTCGCCGAGGCCCGGCGCGAGTACGAGCAAGGACTCGCCCGGCGCGAGCTGCTGTTCGGCGAGTCGGCGCCCCGGACCATCGAGGCCCACGCGAACCTCGGCGTCAACGAGCATGTCGCCGGCCATCTCGACGCCGCCCTCAGGCACTTCCGTCGGGCGGCCGAGCTGCAGGTGAAGCACCGGAGCGCCCTGGAGGGCGCCCGGCTGCCGACGGTGCTGCCGTATCTCGACGCGCTCGCCCGGGCCGCGGGCGAGCGTCCGGCCGAGCGGGCGGCACTGGTGGCCGAGCTCTTCACGGCGATCCAGATCCCGCGCGGGAACGAGACGGCCAAGGCCCTGCGCGCGATGTCGGCTCGGGTCGGCAGCGGCGACGCCAGGCTCGCCGCGCTCAGCCGTGAGCTGCAGGACGCCGGCCGACGGCGGAACGCCGCGCGCGCCGCCCTCGCCGAGGAGTCGATCAAGCCGGCCGACCAGCGCGAGGCGAAGGAGGACGATCTCAAGCGGCAGCTGCGCGAGGCCGAGGACAAGATCGACGCGCTCGAGAATCAGCTGCAGGCGCAGTTCCCGCGCTACGCCAGCCTGACGGCCGAGCGACCGCTGGCGGCCGACGAGATCCAGAAGCTGCTCCGGCCCGACGAGGCGCTGGTGGCGATGCTGCCGGGCAACAACGTCACCGCCGTCGTGCTCGTGCGTCGCGAGGACGTGCACCTGCACCGAGCCCGGATCGGGCGCAACGGGCTCGACACCGAGATCAAGGCGCTGCGGGCCAGCCTGGACCTGTCCTCCGGCGAGGAGCGCGTGTTCGACGTGCCGCGGGCGCGCAACCTGTACGGCACGCTGTTCGGCCCCCTCGACGGCATGCTGGCCGGCGTCCGCCACCTGCTGATCGTCCCGGCCGGGCCGCTGCTGTCGTTCCCGATCGGCGTGCTGGTGACCAACGCCTTTCCGGACGGCAGCGAGCCCGCGCGGGTCGCGTTCCTGGCCAATCGACTGGCCATCAGCGTGCTGCCGTCGGTGGCCGCGCTGCGCGAGCTGCGCGCGGTGGCCGCGCGCTCGACGGCGCCGCAGCCCTTCATCGGCTTCGGCGACCCAGCCTTCAACGGCGGCCCCCGGGACCGCCGCAACGTCTCCGACGTCGCCAACCTCTGCCGGCAGGGCGAGGCGCTCGATCCGGCGCTGCTGCGGGCGCTGCCGCGGCTGCGCGAGTCGGGGGACGAGGTCAGGCGCATCGCCGCCGCGCTGGGGGCGGGCAGCGACGGCGTCGTGCTCGGCGCCGACGCGACCGAGCGCCGCGTGCGCCAGACGGATCTCTCGCGCTATCGGGTCGTGGAGTTCGCGACCCACGGTCTGCTGCCCGGCGAGCTGCGCTGCCAGGCCGAGCCCGCACTGGCGCTGACGCCGCCGGCGACCCCGACGAAGGACGAGGACGGCCTGCTCGACGCCAGCGAGATCGCCACGCTGAAGCTTGACGCCGACTGGGTGGTGCTGTCGGCGTGCAACACGGCCGGCCCGGACGGCACGCTGGGCGGCGAGAGCCTCTCGGGTCTCACGCGCGCGTTCTTCTATGCCGGCGCCCGCGCGCTGCTGGTCTCGCACTGGGCGGTCGCCTCGGGGCCGACCGTCGACCTCACCACCGCGATGTTCGACGTCTACGCGCGCGAGCCCGGGCTCGGCAAGGCGGAGGCGCTGCGGCGGGCCCAGGCGGCCGTGAGAGCCAAGCCGGACACCGCGCACCCGTTCTTCTGGGCGCCCTTCGTGCTGGTCGGCGACGGCGGCACGCCCTGATGGGGGACTTCACGGGGGGCGGGCTCGTCGCCCGCGTGTACCGGTCACGTGTCCATGGCCGTCTGATGCGTGTCGCGCACGTGGTGATGGCGGCGGCCGGCTCCGGGGGCGCGGAGCCCCTCGGCGCGCCGCGATGGCTCGCCTGTCGCCGTAACTCGCTCCGGG
>JBGPZN010000581.1:0-2303 GCA_041493815.1 Methylomirabilia bacterium | reverse complement strand
GCACTGGTGGGAGTCGAACTGGAACAAGATGATCGCCTCCGCCGCCCTGGGCCTGCCGGTGCTCGCGATCTACGGCGTCCGCCATCCGGCGGCGCTCCTGCACACCGCCGAGGACTACGTCTCGTTCATCATCCTGCTGGCGGGGCTCTACGTGATCTCCGGCGGCATCCTGATGCGGGGCGACCTCGTGGCGACGCCCGCCACCAACACCGGGTTCCTCGCGCTGGGCGGCGTCCTGGCGTCCTTCGTGGGGACGACCGGGGCCTCCATGCTCCTCGTGCGGCCACTCCTGCAGACCAACAGCGAGCGTACGCGCGTGAAGCACACCGTCGTCTTCTTCATCTTCATCGTCTCCAACGTCGGGGGCATGCTGACGCCGCTGGGCGATCCCCCGTTGTTCCTCGGTTACCTGGCCGGCGTGCCGTTCACCTGGACGTTCCGGCTGTGGCCGCACTGGGGGCTGATGCTCGTCGTGCTGCTGGCGGCGTTCTTCGTCTACGACTCGGTGCAGTTCGGGCGTGAGCCGCTGGCGGCCATTCGCCGCGACCGGTCCCGGGTCGAGCCGCTGCGCGTGCTCGGAGGCCTCAACGCCGTGTGGCTCCTCGGCGTCGTGCTCGTGGTCGCCGCCCTGCACGCGCCGTGGCGGGAGCTGGCGATCGTGGCGTTCGCGGCCGCCTCGCTGAGGCTCACGCCCCGCCGCATCCGCCGCGACAACGGCTTCTCGGCGGGGCCGATGGTGGAGGTCGCGGTGCTGTTCGCCGGGATCTTCCTCACGATGATCCCCGCGCTGGACCTGCTTCGCCTGCGGGGGGACGAGCTCGGCGTGCGCGCGCCCTGGCAGTTCTTCTGGGCGTCGGGCGCGCTGTCGTCGTTCCTCGACAACGCGCCGACCTATCTCACCTTCCTGGCGCTCGGTCAGGGTCTGCGGCTACCCGGCGAGATCGTCGGCGTCCCGGCCGCGATCCTCGCCGCGATCAGCGTCGGATCGGTGGCGATGGGCGCCAACACCTACATCGGTAACGCTCCCAACTTCATGGTCAAGGCCATCGCCGAGGAGGCCGGGGTGAAGATGCCGAGCTTCTTCGGCTACATGCTCTACAGCGGGACGATCCTGCTGCCGCTGTTCGTCGTCGTCACGGTGGTGTTCTTCCGCTGAGCAGGCGATGAACGGCGCCGGCGAGCTGTCGGTCTTCGTCCGCCGCGTGCGCGATCTCCTGCGTGGGCCGGCGGCGACCTGCGCGCCAGCGACCAGCGTCGCCGCCGTCGCCTCGCTCATGCCGAGCGGCGGCGCCGTCGTCGTGGTGGACGCGGAGGGCGAGCCGCGGGGGATCGTCACCGATCGGGACCTGCGCGCCAGGGTCGTGGCGGCGCGCCGGGACGCCGGCGCCACCCCGGCCGCGGAGGTGATGTCGGCGCCGCTGGTGACGATCGCGCCCGACGCCTTCGCGTTCGAGGCGCTGCTCGAGATGACCCGCCGCGAGATCCATCACCTCGTCGTCGTCGACGGAGGCCGCCTGGCCGGCGTGCTGGCCGGCGATGACGTGCTGATGTCGCAGACCGTTCACCCCGTGACCCTCGTGCGCGACATCGCGCGGGCGCCGACGCGGGAGGCGCTCGTCCGCCTCGCCGCCGAGGTCACCACCCTCGTGGGGCGCCTGGTCGACGACGGTGGGCGGGCGGGGGACATCGCGCGCATCGTCGCGGAGCTGAACGATCGCATCGTGGCGCGGGTCCTCGCGCAGGCCGAGGCGACGCTGGCCGCCCGCGGCGAGGCGGCGCCGCCCACGCCGTACTGCTGGCTGGTGTTCGGCAGCGAGGGGCGGCGCGAGCAGACGCTGCGCACCGACCAGGACAATGGTCTCGTCTACGCCGATCCGCCGCCGGAGGTCGCGCCGGCGGCCACCCGGTACTTCGCCCGCCTCGCGCAGGAGGCGATCGCCGGCTTGATCGCCGTGGGGTTTCCGCCGTGCCCGGGCGGCGCCATGGCCTCGAACCCGCGCTGGTGCCAGCCCCTGGCCACGTGGACGGAGTACTTCCGCGAGTGGATGGCGCGGCCGAGCCCGGAGCACGTCCTCGCCGCCTCGATGTACTTCGACCTGCGGCCCGTGGTCGGGGCCGTCGCGCTCGGCGAGTCGCTCGGGGCGCTCGTGCGGAGCGAGGCGCCGCGGCAGCGCCGGTTCCTGACCGCCATGGCGAAAGACGTGGTGGAGCGCCGGCTGCCGGTCGGACTGCTCGGAGGCCTGCGCGTCCCGCAGTCCGGCGAGCATCGCGGCGCGCTCGACCTCAAGGGCGTCGGTGGCCTG
>JBGPZN010000032.1:0-14116 GCA_041493815.1 Methylomirabilia bacterium | reverse complement strand
TGCGGGGCGTCCGATTCCGGCGAGAGCTCTTCTGGGAGATCCTGCGTGTCGGCGCCCCCGGCTCGCTGAACACCATTCTCACCAACCTGACCGTGGTGCTGATGACCGGGTTGGTCGGGCCATTCGGCACCGCCGCCCTCGCCGGCTATGGCATGGGCGCGCGGCTCGAGTACATCCAGATCCCGCTCGTATTCGGAATGGGCTCGGCGCTGGTCGCGATGGTCGGCACCAACGTGGGCGCCGGACAGATCGCGCGCGCCGAGCGTATCGCCTGGACCGGCGCCGGCCTCGCCGCCGGCGTCACCGGCTCGATCGGTATCCTCGTCGCCGCTTTTCCGGGCGCCTGGCTGGGGCTCTTCACGGCCGACCCTCAGGTCCACGCGGCCGGCGCGACCTATCTGCTCATCGTGGGGCCGACCTACGGCTTCTTTGGTCTGGGCCTGGCCCTCTACTTCGCCTCGCAGGGCGCCGGGCGGCTCGGCTGGCCGCTCGCGGCCGGGTTCGCGCGCCTGGCCATCGCGGCGGCGGGCGGCTGGCTCGGCGGCTACGGGCTCGGCTGGGGCTTGCCGGGCATCTTCGCCGCGATGGCGATCGCGCTCATCGTGTTCGGAACGACGACCGCTGCCGCCGTCCGGCTCGGGGCGTGGCGCTAGGAGAAACGATGACCAGGATGCTCGATCTGATCGACATGGTCCGGCGCGGCGAGTTGCCGCCTCCGCCCATCGCGACGCTCATCGGCTTCACCATCGCCTCGATCGAGCCCGGCCTCGCCGTCATGCAGATGGAGGCGGGACCGCAACACGCCAATCCCATGGGCACGCTCCATGGCGGAGTCTTGTGCGATCTGGCGGACGCGGCGATGGGCATGGCCTACGCCTCGTCGCTCGACGAGGGCGAGACCTTCACCACGCTGGAGCTCAAGATCAACTTCCTCAAGCCCGTGTGGACGGGCCGGCTCATCGCCACCGGCCGACTGGTGAAGGGCGGGCAGACCGTCGGGCTCGTCGAGTGCGACGTGCACGACGACAAAGACCGGCTGGTCGCGCGCGCCTCGAGCACCTGCCTGACCCTGCGCGGCGCCCAGGCCGCCGGACGCTAGGCCGCGTTGCCGTGACTGTTGCCAGCCGCAGGTCCGGCTACACCTCGCGCGGGTCGAGGCCGATGTGCACCAGCGTCTCGCCACTCGCCATGACGGGCCCGGGGTGGATCGCGAGCACGATCCCGGCGTGCGGACTCAGCGCCTCGCCCGTCGGCCGACCCCAGAGATCATAGTAGTGGCCGAGCACGCTGCCGACCTTCAGATGCTCGCCGCACCGGACTGCCCGCTGGAAGAGCCCGCCCTGCACGGCTCGCACCCAGGCGAAGTTCGAGAAGTAGGTGAGGGGCCCATGCTCGGTGACCAGGCCCGGCAGCAATCCGAGGCGGCGCATCACGTTCTGCAAGCGCTCGACAACATCCGCCACGAGCGCGGCGGTGAAGGCCGGTCCCTTCCCGCCTGCCTCCACGATGAGGCTCGGGATCCCGTCGCGCGCGGCCGACATCATCGCTGAGCCGGCCAGGATGTCCATGGGCGCCGGCAGGGTGCTCGTGAACCCGAAGGCGCGCGCCATGCTCTCGGCCTTGCGGCCGACCTCGCCTGGCACGTTGGCGAAGAGCGCCCACCGCACATCGGCCGTCATGGCCGTGTGGAGGTCGACGAAGTAGTCGGCGTGGGCCTTGAGCTCGGTGTAGATGGCGTGGGCCATCTGCTCGGTGAGCGTGCCGTCGGGCTTGCCCGGGAAGCAGCGGTTGAGGTCGCCGCCGGCAAATCCCTCGAACGGGCTCATCCGCTGCTTGGCCCGGAACGCCGTGATATTGAGGATGGGCAATGCGATGAGCGTACCCGAGAGCGCCGCGGTCTCGAGCCCGCGGAAGAGCCGGTGGAGGACGAAGGCGCCGCACGCCTCGTTACCGTGCACGCACCCGTGAAGCCAGAGCGTCGGCCCGGGCGCCGCGCCGCGGCCGAGCAGCACCGGGATCTGCATGGGCCGGCCGTCCGGCATGTCACCCACCTTCAAGTAGCCGCGCGCGATCCCCACTCCCTCCAGCACCGCCGTTCCGATCCGCAGCGTCGCCATCGAAGCCGCTCCTTTGACAGTGCGGGGCCGTGTCGGGCCCCCCTGCGCTACGTTTCGCGCGGATCCAGGCCGATGTGGACGAGGACGTCGCCGGTGGCCATCGCGGGGCCCGGGTGGATCGCGAGGACGATCCCGGCATGCGGGCTCGCCACCTCCTCGAGGATGTCGCCATGGACACTCGTGTAGCGGCCGAGCAGTGTGCCCTTGTCCAGCTGCTGACCGCACTGCACCGCCGGCTCGAAGAGCCCTCCGCGCGTGGCGTTGACCCAGGCGAAGTTCGAGAAGTAGGTCAGCGGACCGTGCTCCGTCGGCTTCTCGGCGAGCATCCCGAGATGGCGCATCACGTTCCGCAGGCGCTCGGCGCCTTCCAGGACCGTCTCGCGCTCGAAGGCGGGCCCGATGCCTCCCATCTCCACGATGAGGCTGGGAACCCCATCGCGGGCAGCGGCCATCATCGCCGACCCGCCGAGGATCTCCATCGGCGCCGGTAGCGTGCTCTTGAGACCGAAGGCGCGGGCCATGCCCTCGGCCTTGCGGCCGACCTCACCCGGCGCGTTGGCGAACAGCGCCCACCGGGTGTCGGGAGTGAGGGCGGTGTGGAAATCGATGAAGTAGTCCGCCCACCGGCGAAGCCCTCCGTAGATCGCGTGCGCCATCTGGTCAGTGAAGGCGCCGTCGGCCGTGCCCGGGAAGCAGCGGTTGAGGTCCCCGTGGCCGAAGGTCGCGAACGGGCTCATCCGCTGGCCCCGCTGGGAGGCCGTGATGTTGAGCATCGGCAGCGCCACCACGACACCGGCCAGACGGGCAGGGTTCACCGTCCGCAGCAGCTCGTGGATGATGAACGCCCCGCAGTACTCGTCACCGTGGACGCAGCCGTGCAGCCAGAGGACCGGCCCCTCGCCGGCACCCCGAACGATGGCGACCGGGATGCTGACGACGTCCCCGTCGGGCGTGTCGCCCACCCGTAGCTCACCCCGGGTCACGCCGACGCCGCCCGCCTCCGCGGTCCCTACGCGAATCACTGTCGTCGCGGTGATCACGGCTCCTCCTTGTCGTGGGTGGCCGTGCGAGCGCGCCGGCTCCCCGCGCGCATCATACGCGCATGATCGTTCGCAAGCCGACCAGACGCTCGATGAGCAGGCCGAGCCCGATGATGAGCAGGATCTGGATGGAGGTGATCGCCGCCACCACCGGCGTGCTCTCCCACTGCATGTACGCGAAGATCTCGATGGGCAACGTCGTGCGGCCCGGACCCGAGAGGAACAGCGCGATGTAGACGTCGCCGAACGAGACCATGAAGGTGAAGAGCAACGCCGACAGGAGCCCCGGCGCCACCAGCGGGATGACCACCTCCCACAGCGCCCGGAGCCGCGAAGCCCCCAGTGTCAGCGCCGCCAGCTCCAGCTGGGCGTCGACCCCCTCCAGGCTCGCGACGATACAGGCGATGGCGAACGGCAGGCAGATCAGGACGTGGCCAACGATGAGGGCGGCCAGCTCGGGCACGGGCACGACCATCAATGCCAGCAGGAGCGAGATGCTGATCAGGAGATGAGGGACCATCATGGGCAGCATCGCCAGTGACTGCAGGATCCCCCGTCCTCGACTCCAGTAGCGGACGAGGCCGTGCGCGGTGAGGAAGCCGATGGCGGTGGCCGCGACAGCGGCGACGACGGCGAGCCACAGGCTGAAGCGAAACGCGGCCACGAACCCTGCCGAGTCCAGGAACTTCGCATACCACCGAAGCGAGAACCCGGTCGGCGGAAAGGTGTTCGCCTCGGTCGGGTTGAACGAGGAGAAGACGATGATGGCGACGGGCGCCAGCAGGAAGACGTAGATCGCGGTCACGGCGACGCCCAGCGCGAGCCGGCCGGCGCGGCCTGCCGCCGGCGCCACGACCGGCGCTTGGCGTTCGATGGCGGCGGCGGCGACGGGCGCGTCAGGCGGCACGGCCGCGACCGATCCGGAAGTAGACGAGCAAGATCGCCAGCTGGCAGAGCACGAGCACGAAGGCGACGGCTGAAGCCAGCGGCCAGTTGAGCGTGGACATCGTGAGCTCGTAGATCGTCTGTCCTAGCATCTGGACGTCCTTGCCACCCATCAGCGCCGGGGTCACCACCGCCCCCGCGGTCAGCGTGAACACGAGGGCCGATCCCATCAGGATGCCGGGCCGACTGAGCGGCAGCGTGACCTCCAGGAAGGTCCGCGCAGGGCCCGCCCCGAGGGTGTGGGCCGCGCGCTCGAGGTCGGGATCCTGGCCGGCGAGAGCCGCGAACAGCGGGAACACCATGTAAGGCAGCAGGATGTGCACGAGGGCGATCACCACCGCGAGCTCGGTGTGGAGGATCTTCAGCGGACGATCGACGAGGCCGAGTCCGCGCAGGATGGTGTTGACCGTTCCCTCGCTGCCCAGCAGCACGATCCAGCCATACGTCCGGACGATCACCCCGGTCATCAGAGGCGCGATGACCAGGAACATCAGCAGGCCGCGCCACACGCTCGCCGTGCGCGCCAGATACCAGGCCAGCGGGTAGCCGAGCCCCAGGCAGCCGACGGTGGTCAGCAAGGCGATCTTGAGCGTGCGAACGATGATCGCCCGATGATAGGGCTCGCCGAGGAGCCGGGCGAAGTTCTCGCCGGTGACGGTGGGCACCCACAGCTCGAGCGCCGAGTAGCGGAACACGCTCATGACGAGGAAGAAGCTGATCGGAGCGATGAGGGCGATCAGATAGAGCACCGCGATCGGCGCCAGCAAGAGTCGTCCGGACCGCGCGCTCTCCCCGACCACGTCAGGCCTCTCCGCCTCCGTCGCGCGGCAGCACTCGGCAGTCACGCACGATCGCCCACACGGCGGCACCAGGCGCCAGCGCGCGGTACTCGGCGACGCTCGGCTTGCTGCAGCGGAGCAGGAGCCCGTGATCCGTGCGGAGCTCGAACGTGATGACGTCGCCGGCAAAGACCCGCTTGGCGACCGTCACCGGCATGGCCACCTCGCCGGCTGGGCGCTCGGGGACGAGGTCGATCCGCTCGGGACGGATCATCACGTAGACGGGGTCGCCGCTCCGGAGGCTCCGGCCGGGCGCGAAGGCGTCGTAGCGGGCGCCGACCGAGGTGTCGACGGTCACGGTGGCGCCGGCGGCAGCCGCCACCACACCCTCGATCAGGTTGGTCTCGCCGATGAACTCGGCCGCGAAGCGCGTGGCGGGGTCGTCGTACAGCTCCTCGGGCGTCCCGACCTGCTCGACGCGGCCGCGGTTGAGCAGCACCACCCGGTCCGACATCTCGAAGGCTTCGTCCTGATCGTGGGTGACGAAGATCGTGGCGATGCCGAGGCGCTGCTGGAGCTCGCGCAGGTCGAGGCGCATTCGCTTGCGGAGCACGGCGTCGAGATTCGACAGGGGCTCGTCGAGCAGGAGCACGGTGGGCTCGATCACCAGCGCGCGGGCCAGGCCGACCCGCTGGCGCTGCCCACCGCTGAGCTGCCCGGGCAGCCGCCCCTCCACGCCCGGCAACCCCACCATGTCGAGCATCCGGCGAACGCGTCCGGCGATCTCCGCGCGCGGCGTTCGCCGCATCCGGAGCCCGAACGCGACGTTGTCGAAGACGGTCTTGTGGGGGAACAGCGCATAGTTCTGGAAGACCAGGCCCATGTCGCGGTGCTGGGGATCGAGCCGGGTGATGTCGCGGGCGCCGAGCACGACGCGCCCCTCGTCGGGAAACAGCAGGCCGGCCACGATGTGCAGCGTGGTGGTCTTGCCGCACCCGCTCGGACCGAGCAGTGTGAGGAACTCGCCCTCGCGCACGTCGACATCGACGGGGCCTACGCCGAGCGTGGCGCCGTACCGCTTGACCACACCCTGCAGCTCGAGGATCGTCTTCGCCATGCCTTGGGCGGGCCGGCCGGGCGCGCGGCTAGCCGCCGAGCACTTCCTTGTTCCAGCGATCGCGGATCTGGTCGCGGTAGGCGAACATCGCCATGTAGTCGAAGGTGCGCTGGATCTTGCCGAAGCTCGCGACCTGCTCGTCGGTGAGCGCGAGCTTCTTGAGGTCGGACGGCAGGTTCCGCATGGCCTGAACGTTGGTCGGAGGGTAACCGGACAGGCGCGCGAAGGCGATCTGCCTGTCCGGCTCGAGCGTGCTGTTCACGAACTTCTCGGCCAGCTCGATGCTTTCCTTCGGCCGGCCGGCGATGATCGCCGTGTTCCAGATGAAGCTGAGCCCCCCCTCCTTGGGAACCACGAACTCGACCGGCGCCCCGGCCGCGGCCGCCTTCTCGGCGCGGGCACCGAAATACGGGCAGAGCCAGATCTCCTCGGCGACGAGGAGCTGGTGGGTGTGCTCGACGTTGTTGATGGTGACCGCCTTGTGCTTCTTGTAGAGATCCTTCAGCTTCGCGATGCCGGGGTCTACGCTCTCGGGCGAGCCGCCCTCCAGCTGATTGATGGCATGGAAGACCTCCTGGCCCATCCAGTCCCACGCCGGGAAGGCCACCTTGCCGTCGAAGGCCGGGTCCCAGAGGTCGGCCCAATGCGTCACCGGACGCTTGATGCGCTTGGTGTTCACGGCCAGCCCGTAGGGCGTGTGGACCTTGCCCGCCAGGTGCGGGTAGCGGAACGCCGGATGGATGTGCTTGAGGTTCGGGATCCGCTCCTCGCTCCACTCGACCACTGCATTCAAGGCGCCGAGCTGGCTGGACGTGTTCTGGTTCTCGTGAATCAGGTCCCACTGGGGCCGGCGCCGCTGGGCGATGGCGAGCGGCTCGAACGACAGACCCAGCTTCCACACCGTCTGCACGCGCGTGGCCTGCTCGAATGGCTTGACGAACGTGTTGTTGAACCACTCCTGCCACGATCCGCCCGGAAACAGAATGCGGAGCTCGGAGGCGGCAGCGACGCCCGGACGGCTGCCGGTGAGGCTGCCGACGGTCAGCGCGCCAAACGCGGCGGCCTGCTTGAGGAAACGGCGTCGACTCGTGAGCGTAGCAAGCTTGCCTATCTGCATCACAGTCCCCTCCGAAGTTTGCGGCATCTAGTCACGAGAGCGGCTCAGTGTCAAGCGACCCGCCGCCGCTCTCTGTGAGCTGAAGACTCTCGACGAAAGGTGAGATTTCGTGGAGCCGTGGCGTGACGAACGTAGGGGGCCATATCGGGGCCCCAACGCCACGGGAGGTCGAGGAGCACCCCGGCTTTGCCGGGGGGCGACGAGCGTTTGGGGGTTTGGGGGCCATATCGGGGCCCCCATGTCAAAACTGATAGGGCGCCCGGAACACTCCGCGCTCGGTGATGATCGCCGAGATCAGCGCGGCCGGCGTGACGTCGAAGGCCGGGTTGAAGACCGGCGAGGTCTCCGGCGCGGTGGCGTGGCCGGCGACGCGGCGAACCTCCAGCGCGTCGCGCTCCTCGATCGGGATCTGCGCGCCCGACGCCAGCGCCGCGTCGATCGTCGAGAACGGCGCGGCGATGTAGAACGGCACGCCGTGATGCCGGGCCAGGACCGCCAGCGCGTAGGTCCCGATCTTGTTCGCGGTGTCGCCGTTGGCGGCGATGCGATCGGCGCCGGTCACCACGAGATCCACCTGGCCGCGGCCCATGAGCGAGGCGGCGGCGACGTCGGCGATCAGCCGATGCGGGATGCCGTCGCGTACGCACTCCCACGCCGTGAGCCGCGAGCCCTGCATGACCGGGCGGGTCTCGTCCACCCACAGCAGCGCGAGCTTGCCCTGCGCGTGGGCCGAGCGCACCACGCCCAGCGCGGTGCCGTAGCCCGCGGTGGCCAGCGCGCCGGCGTTGCAGTGGGTGAGGATGCGCGCCTTGTTCGGAACCAGCGCGGCGCCGTGATCGCCGAGCGCGCGGTTGGCGGCGAGGTCCTCGTCGAGGATGGCCTGGGCCTCGCCCAGCAGCCGCGCCCGCACCGCGTCCAGCGGCCGGCCGCGCAGCGTCTCGACGGTGCGGCGCATGCGATCGAGCGCCCAGAAGAGGTTGACGGCGGTCGGGCGGGTGGAGGCCAGGCCCTTGAGCGCGACCTCGAGATCGGCCATGAGCGCCTCGAAGGTCGTCGCCGCGCTGGCCCGCGCCGCCAGCACGACGCCGAACGCCGCCGCCACGCCGATGGCGGGCGCGCCGCGGACCGCCAGTGTGCGGATCGCGTCGGCCACGTCCTCCCAGCGCCCGTACACCCGCTCCAGCTCCTGGCCGGGCAGCAGCCGCTGGTCGAGCAGCACGAGGCGATCGTGCTCCCAGCGGACGGGCGCGATCGCAGAGGTCACCGCTCCGTCACGCCGCAGCCGCGGACACCGAGTACCAGGCCTGTCTTCACGCGGCTCCTCCCAGGCGCTGCCGGACCTCCGCGGGCGTCAGTCCCGTGATGCGGACCAGCTTGTCGCGTCCGCGCGTCCCGTGCTCGACGGTCACCGCGGCTCGTCTCACATCGAGCGCGACGGCCAGCAGCTCGGCCAGCGCGACGTTGGCCCGTCCCTCGACGGGCGGCGCCGCCACCCGCACGCTCAGCGCGCCGTCGGCGCGCCAGCCGACGATCTCGCTGCGCGGCGCCCGTGGCTGCACGCGCACGCGCAGCAGGTGACGACTCACTCGGCCTCCGCGCTCTCGCCCTCCGCCCCCAGCAGACGCTGGTAGCGCTCGAGGGTGCCGGCGAGGTCGCCCACGAGCTGCCGGCGGATGCGCTTGAGCGCCTGGATGTCGCTGCGAATGCGCGCCTCCTCGCCGCGCGCCGCCTCCACCGCCTTGTCCCCGCGCAGCTCGGCCTCGCGCACGATCAGCTCGGCCTCGTGCCGGGCGGCGTTGCGGAGCTCGTCGGATTCGCGCTTGGCCGCCGCCTTCAGCTCGTCGGACAGGCGCTGCGTCGTCACCAGCGTGTCCTGCAGCGTCCGCTCGAGCTCCAGCACACCGCGCTGGCGCTCCTCCTGCCCGACGAGCTGCTCCTTCAGGAGCTGGGACTCCTTGAGCAGCGTCTCGTAGTCGTCGGCCACGTCCTCCAGGAAGGCGTCGACCTCGGGGGGATCGAAGCCACGGAACATGCGGACGGTGAACTGCTGCTGTCGGATGTCGTTGGGCGAGATCCGCATCGAATCCTCCGGCTCGCTATCTGAGGCTCAGCGCCAAGTCCCGCAGCGACTCCACCAGGAACGACTGGAGGAAGTAGATCGCCAGGATCACGAGCATCGGCGAGAGGTCGAGGCCCATCTGCATGGTGGGCAGCCGGCGGCGGATGGGTCGCAGCACCGGTTCGGTCACGCGGTACAGGAAGCGCACGATCGGGTTGAACGGGTCGGGGTTCACCCACGACAGGACGGCGCGCGCGATGATGATCCAGAAGTACGCCTGCAGGACCAGGTTGAGGAGGTTGGCCAGCGCCAGCACGAGGTTGGTGGCGAGGAACATCAGGCCGGGCCCCGGCCCAGCTCGCGCGAGCGCTGGGTGGCCCGCTCCACCGCGCGGATGAACGTGGCGCGGATGCCGCCCTCCTCCAGCGCCGAGATGCCGGCGATGGTCGTACCGCCCGGGCTCGACACCATGTCCTTGAGGCTTCCGGGATGCATGCCGGTCTCCAGCAGGAGCTGGGCGGTGCCGAGCACCGTCTGAGTGGCGAGCGTCATGGCCGTCGCCCGGTCCAGCCCCATCTTCACGCCACCGTCGGCGAGCGATTCGACGACGATGGCCACGTAGGCGGGCCCGGAGCCGCTCAGCCCGGTGACCGCGTCCATCAGCTCCTCGTCGAGCACGACCACGCGGCCGACCGCGCCGAAGATCTCCTCGGCGATGGCGAGGTCGTCGGGGCCGAGCCCCTTGCCCTTGGCGACGGCGGCGGCGCCCTGCAGCACGAGCGCCGGCGTGTTCGGCATCACGCGGATGATGCGCGCGTCCTTGCCCAGCCCGGTCCGGATGGTGGAGGTGGCCACGCCGGCCGCGATCGAGATGAGCAGGTGGCGCGCGGTGACGGCGGAGGCGATCTCGCTCAGCACGCCCGCCATGATCTGTGGCTTCACGGCCAGGATGACGACGTCGGCCTCGCGCACCAGGCGCGCGTTGTCGGAATGGGCGGTGATGCCGAACTGCTTGGTGAGCTGCGCGGTGCGCTCGGCCCTCACGTCGGTGGCCGCCATCAGATCGGCCGGCACCAGGTTCGCGCCGAGCAGGCCGCGGATGAGCGCCTCGCCCATGTTGCCGCCGCCGACGAAGCCGACCCGCTTGCCCTTGAGGCTCACTGGTCCTCCGCCGCCGCCGGCCGGGGCGGCCGTGGCCCGAAGACCGCCGTGCCCACCCGGACCATCGTCGCGCCCTCCTCGACGGCCACCTCGAAATCGCCGCTCATGCCCATCGACAGCTCGCGCAGCCCGTGACGCTCGGCCAGCTCGCGCAGCCGGCGGAACCACGGCCGCGAGTCCTCGGCGCGCTCCACCTCGGGCGGGATCGTCATGAGGCCGCGCACGCGTACGTGCGCCAGCTTGCCGATGTCGTCGAGGGTTTCGCCGACCGCGTCGGGCCCCACGCCGCCCTTGCTCGCCTCGGCGGCGACGTTGACCTGGAGCAGCGCGTCCACCAGTTGCCCGCGCGCGGCGGCGCGCCGCTCGATCTCCCGGGCGAGCTCCAGCCGGTCGAGCGCGTGGATCACGTCGAACAGCGGCAGCGCGTCCTTGACCTTGTTCGTCTGCAGGTGGCCGATCAGGTGCCAGGCGGCCGGGCGCCCGAGCTCGGCGATCTTCGTCTTGGCTTCCTGCACGCGGTTCTCGCCCAGCGCGGTGACCCCGGCCGCCACCGCGGCCCGGATGCGCTCGACGTCGACGGTCTTGGAGACGGCGACCAGAAGCACCTCGTCGGGCCGCCGCCCCGCCCGCTCGGCCGCCCGCGCGAGGCGCTCGCGCACACGCTCGAGATTGGTCGCGATGTCGAGCATGCGCGATTCTAGCACGCGGGTTTGCGGTTCCCGCAGGACGGACTAGACGGGTTCGCCCTCGATGATGCTGATGCGCGCGGGCGTGGGCACGATCCGCGTCAGCCGGAACCCGGTCGCCGCGTAGAGCGCCCGGAACTCCGCCTCCGAGCGCTGCCGGCCCCCGGGCAGACCAGCATGTTGACGTCGTTCGACGCCGCGCCCCGGCTCAGATCGGACTGATCGATGGGGGCGGGGTACACGCCCTCGACGAGGAGCAGGCGGGAGCCGGACGCGGCGGCGCGGCGGCAGGTGCGGAGGATCGCCTCCGCGCGCTCGTCGTTCCAGTCGTGGATGACGTGCTTGAGCAGGTAGGCGTCGGCGCCGCCGGGCACCTCGCGGAAGAAGTCGCCCCCCACGACCGCGCAGCGATCGGCCAACCCGCGACGGGCGATCTCGGCCTTCGCCCGCGCGGCGGCGTCGGGTTGATCGAACAGGATGCCGCGAAGCGCCGGGTTCGCGGTCAGGATCCCCGCCAGCAGCGCGCCGGCGCCGCCACCGACGTCGACGATCGTCGTGAACGGTGAGAAGTCGTAGGCGGCGGCGACGGCGATGGCGGCCTGGCGGGTGAAATCGGCCATCGCCTCGTCGAACAGCGCCGCGTCTTCGGGGTGCCGGGCCGTGTACGCCCACACGTCCATGCCGAACCGGTGCGGGTAGATCGGCTCACCGGTCCGCACGCTGTACATGAGGTCGCTCCACGCGTCCTGCGTCCGCCCCGCGAACAGGAGGGCGCCGGCCCGCATCGAGCCGGGCACGCCCGTGCGCAGGCACTCGCCGATCGGCGTCAGCGCGACGCGCCCGTCCTCCCCCTCGGCGAACACGCCGACGCTGGCGAGCAGCCGCAGGACGCGGCGCAGCGACGCGGCGTGCGTCTCCGTCGCCGCGGCCAGCTCCGCGACGTGTGAAGGCCCCGCGGCGAGCAAGTCGGCGATGCCCAGCCTGGCGACGACCCAGAGCGCGCGGGAGACGTAGTATCCGGTCGCCATCCGGAACAGCGCGAGGGGAGGCGGCAACTCCGTGACGGCCGGGTGTGCGGCGCTCATCCGCGCCGCGCCTTCTCGCGCTCGGCGGCGCGTCGAACCAGCTCGGCCTCGGGGACGTCCTCGACGTGCGTGGACAGGTACCAGCGATAGCCGAACGGGTCGGTGATCTCGCCGGTACGGGAGCCGTAGAACTGGTTCTCGACCGGACGCGTGAGCTGCCCGCCCGCACTCACCGCGCGCGCCACCATCGCGTCCACATCGGGAACATTGAGCATGAACAGCACCGGACAGCCGCCGAGGCTGAGCGGGCTGCGGAAGCCCAGCTCGGGATGCTCGTCGGCCAGCATGATCGTGGAGTCGCCGATCCGGATCTCGGCGTGCCCCACACGCCCGGTCGAGTCTGTGATGCGGGCACCCTTCTCGGTCGCTCCGAAGGCTTTCTTGTAGAAATCGATGGCGCCGGCGGCGCCCTCGAGACACAGGTACGCGATCACGGTGTGGACTCCGTCGGGAACGGGCTTCACCTGGCCTGTGGTCATGACGTCCCTCCTCCCGTGTCGACTTCGCTGCGAACGGCCTCAGCATGGCGCCTGGCGGCGCCCAGCACGTCGGCCCACCAGTGCCCCTTGAACAGCACGAAGGCGCGGCCGACGTGGCCATGCCGCGCCGGGTGAGCGTCCGGCACGCCGTCCCACCCGCGGTGCGTGAGCGTCACCCGTGTCCCCTCGGCCACGGGCTCGAAGCGGAGCTCGACCTCGGTCGTCTGGTGGGGAGCGAAGTTGGGCAGGCGCCACGAGAACACCAGCCGCTCCGGCGGCTCCCAGACCTGCACGTGGCCGACGACGAAGGGATCGGTGTCGTCCGCGTTGCGCAGGTGCACCAGGCGACCGCCGACGCCGCGCTCGAGTCGGAGCACACCCGCGTAGGGCGGGAGGAAGCGATAGCGCGGGCCTCGCTGCCACCACACGTCCACGTCCTCGGTGAAGACCTCGAACGCCACGGCCGGCGTCACCGCGACCTCGATGGAAACGGTGACCGCGTCGGCGGCGCTCACCGGCGGCGGCCCCTCGACTTGCGTTCCGCGTGGACCTTGAACGCCGCGAGTTGATCACCCCAGAAGCTCTCCATCTCGTCGAGCCACGCCTTCAGCCGCGAGAGCGGCTCCTGACGCAGACGGTAGAGTCGGACGCGAGCGTCGTGCTCGACGCCGGTGCCCTCGATGAGGCCAACCCGCCGCAGCACGCGGAGGTGACGGCTCAGGGCCGGCGCGCTGAGGCCGCCGGCGGCCGCCAGCGCGCCCGCGCGGCGCGGCCCCCGTCGCAGCTGCTCCACCACCCAGCGCCGGGTGGGATCGGCCAGCGCGGTCAGGGTCTGGTCGATCGTGGTCGGCACGGCGAAATAGTTATCCTTGGAGTTAACTATTGTCAAGCGCGGGGCGACGCCGGCGTCAGGGCGGAGCGCAGTGGGGAGCGGGAGGCCCGGCGGGCCTCGCGTCGACTACGGCAGGGCGGCGACGGTGACGAGGCGGCCGCGGTTGCCCTTGCGGTAGGAGTAGAGCAGTTCGGGATGACAGGCCGTGCACAGGCGCGGGTTCTCGATCTGCGCGGAATCGACGCCGGCCTCGGCCAGCAGCATCTCGTTGGCCGCCCACAGGTCGAGCATCGCGTGATCGGCGCGCGCCGGCGAGAACCACGCCCGGGCCGGCCGGCCGAAGGCGCCACCGAACTCGCGCAGCACGGGTTCGTCCACCTCGTAGCAGCACGGCCCGATCGACGGCGCGATCGCCGCGTGCAATCGACCGGCGCGGGCGCCGGCCTCGACGGCGGCGCGCACCGCCGCCTGCGTGGCGCCGCGCACGGTGCCGCGCCAGCCCACGTGGGCGACCGCCAGCACGTGCGCGACCGAGTCCCACAGCGTGAGGGCCAGGCAGTCGGCGGTGAAGATCGCCAGCGGCACCCCGCGCTCCGTCGTGGTCAGCACGTCGCCGGCCCCGGCCCACCCGCCGCCCCGAGGGGCCGGCACGACGGCCGCACCGTGCACCTGCTTGGCGTACGCCACGCGCGCGAGATC
>JBGPZN010000524.1:0-2622 GCA_041493815.1 Methylomirabilia bacterium | reverse complement strand
CCACTCGACGCCTCGCCCTTCCGGCGCGGCACCGTGGCCTGCACCGGCAGCGAGTTCTGCAAGCTCGCCCTCACCGAGACCAAGGGCTTCGCCCGCACGCTCGTCGAGGAGCTGGAAGCCCGCCTGCCCGGCTTCGACCGCCACGTGCGCCTGCACGTGACGGGCTGCCCCAACTCCTGCGGCCAGCACTGGATCGCCGACATCGGCATCGAGGGCAAGAAGTTGAAGGTCGACGGCACCCTCGTGGACGCCTACTACTTCTGCGTCGGCGGGGCCGTCGGCCGGCACCAGTCGGTGGCGCGTCCGATCGGCTACCGCGTCGCGGCGAGCGAGGTCCCGGCGGCGATCGAGCGGCTGCTCCGGCAGTACCTCGACGACCGCTTGCCGGGCGAGAGCTTCCGCGAGTTCGCCGCACGGCACACCGACGAGGACCTGCGCGCGTTCCTCGCCGGCGGGCTGGTCTCGGCCGTGGAGCGCGACGTGCCGGCGGCCCGGCCGCCGGCCGGCGTCGACGGCTGATGGGCTTCTATCCCGTCTTCCTCGATCTCAGCGACCGCCGCTGCCTCGTCGTAGGAGGTGGAACCATCGCCGAGCGCAGGGTCGAGGCGTTGCTGCAGGTCGGCGCCGCGGTGACCCTCGTCAGTCCCACGCTCACGCCGGCGCTGGCGGCGCTGGCCGCGGCCGGCCGGATTCGCCACGTCGCCCGGGCCTACGAACCGGGCGATCTCGCCGGGGCGACGCTCGCGTTCACGGCCGCCGACGATCCGGCCGTGAGTCCGGTGGTCGCGCGCGAGGCGCGCGAGCGCGGCGTGTGGTTGAACGCGGCCGACGAGCCCGCCCACTGCAACTTCATCCTGCCCGGGCTCGTGCGACGCGGCGTGCTCACGGTCGCCGTGGGGTCGGGGGGCGCGAGCCCGGCCCTGACGCGCGCGCTCCGCGAGCACCTCGATGGCGTGCTCGGCTCCGAGTGGGCGGCGCTGGGTGAGCTGGCGGCGCGCGCCCGGCTCGACCTGCGCGCGGCCGGGCGCGCCGCCGCCGCCGACACCTGGCGCCGCGCCCTGGCCGCCGACGTGCGCCAGCTCCTCGCCGAAGGCCGCGTGGACGACGCGCGCGGCCAGCTCCGCGCGCGCCTGGAGCTCTCGGCGTGAGCGGCCGCGTGGCCCTCGTCGGCGCCGGTCCCGGCGACCCGGGCCTGATGACGGTGCGCGGCCTGGCGCTGCTTCGCCGGGCCGACGTCGTCGTCTACGATCGTCTCGTCGACCCGCGGTTGCTGGACGAGGCGCCCCTGCACGCGCTGCGCATCTTCGCCGGCAAGGCCAGTGGCGCCCACGTGCTGTCGCAGGAGCGCATCAACGCGCTGCTGGTGGCCCACGCCCGGCGAGGACGGCGGGTGGTGCGGCTCAAGGGCGGCGATCCGTTCGTGTTCGGCCGCGGCGGCGAGGAGGCCGACGCGCTCGCCGCCGCCGGCATTCCCTTCGAGATCGTGCCCGGCGTCAGCGCGGCCGTCGCGGTGCCCGCCTACGCGGGGATTCCCCTGACCCATCGAGGCGTGGCCTCGTCGTTCGCGGTCGTGACCGGCCACGAGGACGAGGGCAAGACGGAGGCGTCGGTGGACTGGGCGCGGCTGGCGACCGCCGTCGACACGCTCGTCATCCTGATGGGCGCGCGCGGCCTGCCGCGCATCACGCGCGCGCTGCTGGAGGCGGGCCGTCGCGCCGACACGCCGGTCGCGCTGATCCGGTGGGGGACGACCGACGTGCAGGCGACGCTGGTGGGCCGTCTCGACGAGATCGCCGCGCTGGCGGAGGCGACCCGGCTGGCGCCGCCGGTGGTGGCGGTCGTCGGCGACGTGGTCGCCCTGCGCCAACGGCTGGCCTGGTTCGCGGGGGAGTCGGCGCCCGGCGTGGCGGTACCGGCCGGCGATGACGACGCGGCGGCGGCCGAGCCGCTCGATCCTCAGCTCCGCGAGGCGCTGCTCCGTCTCCGGTAGACCAGCAGCCCGGTGGCGACGGGCACGGTGACCCACAGCAAGCCACCGCTGGCCCCGGCCGCGAGATCGAGCGCGAGTGCTGCCAGTCCCCCGACGGCCGACACCCAGAGCAGGACGCCGGTGGCGGTGTCGGCGGCGCCCCACCATCCCAGTCGCGCGGGCACGATGGCCGCGAGCGCCCCCACCGAGTCGAGCAGGACGTCGCGGGCGCTGCCGGTGCGGCTGGGGACGAACGACTGATGGGTCTCGTCCACCACCGCGCAGGCGACGCTGAGGACGAGCGCCAGCCACGCGGCGACCGGCGGCCGGGCCACCCCGCTGCGCGCCAGCCCGCGGAACCACAGGGCGCCGAGGATCGCGTACTCGGTGACGTGGGCGAGCTTGCGCGTGACGCCGTGGATGACGTCGACGTGATGCGGATGCAGCCCCGGCAGGAGCCAGCCCAGGATGGATTGGATCAGGCTGCCGGTGTTGGCGGCGCTGAATTCCGCGGACGAGGCGGAGAGGACCACCGTCATCCACGCGATGGGCGGCAGCCAGTCGGCGAGTCGGGTCACTCTTTCATGATACAGTCGGCCCGATGCTCGGCGAGATCCTCGACGATCTGTTGATCTCCGCCTCGACGGGCCGAT
>JBGPZN010000005.1:0-21147 GCA_041493815.1 Methylomirabilia bacterium | reverse complement strand
GTCGACGGCAACGGCAAGATGCGCCTGAGCCGGAAGATGGCGCTGCGCGACCAGCCCGCGCTCGCCGACAAGGAGCGGCTGAAGAACCCGCAGGCCGCCAATCCACCGCGTGACTGAAGGCTACCGCAAGAGCGTCCTGCCGAACGGCATCCGCGTCCTCACGGAGCGGATCCCGCACGTCCGCTCGGTCGCGGTCGGCGTGTGGGTGGAGACAGGGTCGCGCCACGAGCCGGAGCCGCGCGGCGGCGTTTCCCATCTCATCGAGCACCTGGTCTTCAAGGGGACCGCCACCCGTAGCGCCGAGGCCATCGCCCGCACGATGGACTCGGTGGGCGGGCAGATGGACGCGTTCACGACCAAAGAAAATACGTGCTTCTACGTGCAAGTCCTCGACGAGCATCTCCCGCTTGCCGTCGATCTCCTCACCGACATCCTGCTGCATCCGCTCTTTGACGCCGAGGAGCTGGAGCGCGAGAAGTCGGTGGTGCTGCAGGAGATCCGCATGGTGGAGGACACCCCCGACGACGTCATCCACGATCTCTTTGCGGCCCAGGTGTGGGGCAATCACCCGCTGGGGCGGCCGATCCTGGGCACCCGCGAGCTGGTGACCGGCTTCAGCCGCGAGGCGATCGCCGATTGGTTCACCGCCGAGTACGTGCCCCCGCGGATCATCATCGCGGTGGCCGGCAACGTCACCCACGAGCAGGTGCTGGAGCTGTTCGGGGCCGGCTTCAACGGCTTCGCCCACGACGCCCGCTCGCGGGACGCGCAGGCGGTGACGCTCACACCGAGCGTCAACATCGTGCACAAGGCGCTCGAGCAGGTGCACCTGGTGATGGGCTTCCCGGGCCTGGCCCACGCCGCCCCCGAGCGCTACGCGATGTTCGTGCTCAACGACGTCATCGGCGGCAGCATGTCCTCGCGCCTGTTCCAGGAAGTGCGCGAGCGCCAGGGGCTGGTCTACTCGATCCACTCCGGCGCCCAGGCGTTCGCCGACACCGGCATCGTCTATCTGTACGCCGCCACCGACGCCCAGAACTTCTCCAAGGTGCTGAAGTCGATCCTCAAGGAGCTCCGCGATCTGAAGAAGACGGGCGTCACCGCCGAGGAGCTCAAGCGGGCCAAGGATCACCTCAAGGGCAGCCTGATGCTCTCGCTGGAGTCCACCTCGAGCCGTATGAACCGGCTGGCCAAGCACGAGCTGCACCTGGGGTCGTTCTTGACCATCGACGACATGCTGGCTTCCATCGACGGCGTCAAGCACGAGGAGGTCCAGGCCCTCATCACCGAGCTGCTCGACGAGGACCGGCTCGCGCTGACGACGCTCGGCCCACTCGACCGCCGCAACCTCCCCGCCGAACTCCGCAACTAACCGCGCTGAAACCGTGGTCGCCAGGTCGGGTGCCGAGGCCCCCGCGCCTCGGCACCCGACCTGGCGGCGCCGCGGGAGCGCCTTTCACTCCGAACGGTTTTGCTTTAAGGTGGGGGCGTGATCGAGCGGTACACCCGGCCCGCCATGGGACGTATCTGGAGCGAGGCCACGAAGTACCAAGCGTGGCTCCGGGTGGAAGTGGCGGTGTGCGAGGCCTACGCCCGTCGCGGCCGCATCCCCGTCGATGTCCTCGCCCGCGTCCAGGCCGCCCGCGTCGACATCGGGCGCATCCTCGACATCCAGCAGCGGGTCAAGCACGAGATGATCGCGCTGCTGACCAGCCTCGAGGAGCAGCTCGGCGCCGACTCCCGCTTCGTCCACGTCGGTCTCACCACCAGCGACGTGTGGGACACCGCCACCGCGCTGCAGCTGCGGGACGCCGCCGACCTGCTGATCGCCGGGCAGGAGCGGCTGCGGGCCGCGCTCCGCACGCTGGCCCTGCGCTACCGCGACACCCTGACCATCGCCCGCACGCACGGCGTGCACGCCGAGCCGACCACCTTCGGGCTCAAGGTCGCCGTGTGGTACGTCGAGGCCGGCCGCAACCTCGAGCGGCTGGGCCGGGCCCGGGAGGCGATCGCGGTCGGCAAGCTGTCGGGGGCGGTCGGCAACTTCGCCCACGTCGAGCCGGAGGTCGAGGAGGAGGTCTGCCGCGCTCTCGGACTCGGCGTGGAGCCGGTGTCCACGCAGATCGTGCAGCGCGACCGCCACGCCGAGTTCTGCGCGGCGCTGGCCATCGCCGGCGCCTCGCTGGAGAAGATCGCGCTGGAGATCCGCGGGCTGCAGCGCACCGAGGTGCTGGAAGCGCAGGAGCCGTTCGGGGAGGGGCAGAAGGGCTCCAGCGCGATGCCGCACAAGCGCAACCCCGAGCTGGCCGAGCGGATCTGCGGCCTGGCCCGGCTGCTGCGCAGCAACGCGCTGGCCGCGGTCGAGAACGTGGCGCTGTGGCACGAGCGTGACATCAGCCACTCCTCGGTCGAGCGCGTGATCCTGCCCGACTCGACGATCCTCCTCGACTACGTGCTGGACCTGACGGCCTTCATCCTGGAGGGCCTCGAGGTCGATCCGGCCCGCATGGCCGAGAACCTCGAATTGAGCCACGGCAACATCTACTCGCAGCGCGTGCTGCTCAAGCTGACCGAGTCGGGGCTGGCGCGCCAGGTCGCCTACGAGCTGGTCCAGCGCCACGCCATGCGGGCGTGGAAGGAGCGGCGGCCACTGCTCGAGCTGCTGGCGGCCGACCCGTCGGTGACCGAGCGGCTGGCCCCGGCCGAGCTCAAGGCGTGCTTCGATCCTGCCTGGTTCGTGCGCAACGTGGACACGATCTTCCGGCGGGCGGGCCTGGTCGGCGCGTGAGGGTCCGCGTCCTCGTCCGGCTCAAGCCCGGCATTCTCGACGTGCAGGGCGCCGCCGTGCAGCGCGCGCTGGCCGGCCTCGGCTTCAGCGACGCGCGCGAGCTGCGTGTCGGAAAACTTATCGAGGTCGACGTCGACGCCGCCGGCACCGAGCAGGCGCGGGCGCGGGTCGACGAGATGTGCCGCCGCCTGCTGGCCAACACGATCCTCGAGGACTACACGATCGAGCCGGAACCGGCCGAGCGCCTTGCCCCACCCGGAGCCGTCCGGTAAGATGGCGAGTGCCGTCGCGCGCGCGCACCCCGCAGCCGAGAGGAGAGACTCGATCCCATGAGATTCGGCGTCGTCGTGTTCCCGGGCACGTGGAGCGACTGCGACTTCCACTACGTGATTTCGGAAGTGGTCAAGCAGCCGGTCAAGTACGTGTGGCACCGGGACCGCAACCTCGCCGACCTCGATTGCGTGATCCTGCCCGGCGGCTTCTCCTACGGAGACTATCTGCGCGCCGGCGCGGTGGCCGGTCGCTCGCCGGTGGTGGAGGCATTGCCGGAGTTCCTCGCCGGCGGCGGTCTCGTGCTCGGCTCCTGCAACGGTTTTCAGATCCTGTGCGAGGCGGGCCTGCTCCCGGGCGCGCTCATGCGCAACGAGTGCCTGCAGTACCGGTGTCAGTCGACGCATCTGCTGGTGGTGAACGCCGAGACGCCGTTCACCCGCGCCTTGCGGCCGGGCCAGGTGCTGACGATGCCGATCTCGCACGGCGAGGGCAAGTACCACGCCGATCCGGACACGCTGCGGACGCTGCGGCAGCACAACCGGGTGGTCTTCCGGTACGCGACGCCGGAGGGCCAGATCACGCGGGCCGCCAACCCCAACGGCTCGGTCGACAACATCGCGGGAATCGTGAACGAGGAGGGGACGGTGCTCGGCCTCATGCCGCATCCCGAGCGCGCGGCCGAATCGGCCCTGGGTGGCACCGACGGGCTGCAGATCTTCCACTCGCTCCTCGGCAGCCTCGTCGAGGATGGCACGTTCCTGAAACGGTAGTGCGAGCCGAGGCGCGGCCGCCGCGGCGAGGCGAGCCTGTGATCCTGAATTGAGTCTGGCTGAGCCGAAGGTCACGCTCGACCTGGCGCGCGGCCTGGGTTTGACGGCCGACGAGTACGATCGGATCATCCGGCAGCTGGGCCGCGAGCCCTCCTACACCGAGCTCGGCCTCTTCTCGGCGCTGTGGTCCGAGCACTGCGCCTACAAGCACTCCCGGGTCTTCCTCAGGCGGTTGCCCCAGAGCGGCCCGCACGTGCTGCAGGGGCCCGGCGAGAACGCCGGCGCCGTCGACATCGGCGACGGCTGGGCCGTCGTCTTCAAGGTCGAGAGCCACAACCATCCCTCGTTCATCGAGCCCTTCCAGGGGGCGGCGACGGGCGTGGGCGGCATCCTGCGCGACATCTTCACGATGGGCGCCCGTCCGATCGCGATCCTCGACTCGCTCCGGTTCGGCGATCCGGCCGATCCCAGGACGCGCCGTCTCATCGAGGGCGTCGTCTCCGGGATCTCGTGGTACGGCAACTGCTTCGGCTGCCCCACCGTCGGCGGCGAGATCGCGTTCGCGCCGGAGTACGCCGGTAACCCGCTGGTGAATGTCATGTGCGTCGGCCTCGTGCGGGCCGACCGCATCTTCCGGGCGCGCGCCGAGGGCGCCGGCAATCCCGTCTTCTACGTCGGCAACAAGACCGGGCGCGACGGCATCCACGGCGCCACCATGGCCTCGGCCACCTTCGACGAGCACGCCCAGGAGCGCCGCCCCACCGTGCAGGTGGGCGACCCGTTCACCGAGAAGCTGTTGCTGGAGGCGTGCCTGGAGGCGATGGCCACCGGCGCCGTCGTCGGCATCCAGGACATGGGCGCGGCCGGTCTGGCCTGCTGCACGTCGGAGATGCCGGCCCGGAGCGGCACCGGCATGCAGGTGGAGCTCTCGGCGGTGCCCCAGCGCGAGGAGGGCATGACGCCCTACGAGCTGCTGCTCTCCGAGTCGCAGGAGCGCATGCTGCTCGTCGCCGCGCGTGGCCGCGAGGAAGAGCTGCGCCGCGTGTTCGCCAGGTGGGAGCTCGACGCGGTGCAGATCGGCGAGGTGACCAAGGGCCGGGACCTCGTCGTCCGCCACCGGGGCGAGGAGGTCGCGCGGGTGCCGGTCGAGGCGCTGGCCGAGGCGCCGACCTACCAGAAGCCGTACGCGCCGCCGCCCTGGCTGGCCGAGCGTCAGGCGCTTGATCCCCTCGCGCTGCCCGAGCCGCCGGACTACGGTGAGGCGCTGATCGGACTGATGGGCTCCCCCACGCTTGCGTCCAAGGAGTGGGCGTTCCGCCAGTACGACCAGCAGGTGGGGATCAACACGCTGGTCCTGCCCGGCTCCGACGCCAGCGTGCTCCGCATCAAGGGCACGCGGCGAGCGATCGCGGTCGCCACCGACGGCAACGGGCGCCAGGTCCTGCTCGACCCGCGCCGCGGCGCCGCCATGGCCGTGTGCGAGGCGGCCCGCAACGTGTCGTGCGCCGGCGGCCGGCCGCTCGGCGTGACCGATTGCTTGAACTTCGGCTCACCCGAGCGCCCCGAGATCCTCTGGCAATTTGCCGAAGCGGTCGAGGGGATCGCCCAGGCGTGTCGCGCGCTCGAGCTACCGGTAGTAGGCGGCAACGTTTCGCTCTACAATGAGACTTCAGTCTCCTCCGGAACCCAAGCCGTGCTGCCGACGCCGGTCATCGGCGTCGTGGGCCTGCTGGACGATGCGACGCTGTTCGCCACGCAGTGGTTCAAGGGCGCCGGTCATCGCGTGGCCCTGCTGGGACCCGACGCGGTGAGTCTCGGCGGCTCGGAGTTCTTGTGGACGCGCCACGGCCAGGTGGGCGGCCGGCTGGCCCCGCTGGACCTCGAGATCGAGCGGCGGGTGCAGGCGGCGGTGCGAGCGGCGATCGGCGCGGGCCTGGCGACGGCCGCGCACGATTGCTCGGAGGGCGGCGTGGCGGCGGCGCTGGCCGAGTCGTGTGTGACCGGCCCGGCGCCCGTGGGATGCGAGGCCGCGCTGCCGGCGGGGGCCCGACGCGACCACGTGCTGTTCGGCGAGGGCCCCTCGCGGGTCGTCGTCAGCGTGGAGACGGGCCGCGCGCGGGAGTTCGAGGCGCTGATGGCGGAGTCGGCCATTCCGTGGCGCTGGATCGGGACGACGGGTGGCGACCGGCTGCGCCTGCAGGTGGGGGCCGAGACGGTCGTGGACGTGGAACTGGGCCGGATCGAGCACGCGTGGAGGAACGGCTTTGAGCGCCACATGGCGTGACGACAAGTTCCACGACGAGTGCGGGTTGTTCGGCGTCTGGAACCATCCAGAAGCCGCCAACGTCGCCTACCTCGGGCTCTACGCGCTCCAGCACCGCGGCCAGGAGTCGGCGGGCATCGTGGCCACCGACGGCCACAACTTCCACCTGGAAAAGGCGATGGGCTGGGTGGCCGACGTCTTCAGCCCCGAGCGACTGCGCCGTCTGCCCGGCCATCGGGCCATCGGCCACGTCCGCTACTCGACGGCCGGCTCGTCGAACATCCGCAACGCCCAGCCGATCACGGCGACGTTCGCGCGCGGGCCGATCGCCATCGCCCACAACGGCAACCTCACCAACGCCGACGCGCTCCGCAAGGACATGGAGCACGACGGGGCGATCTTCCAGTCGAACTCCGACACCGAGGTGATCCTGCACCTGCTGGCCCGGGCTCCCGCGGGGCCGCTCGAGGAGCAGATCCCGTGGGCCCTGGCCCAGGTCAAGGGCGCCTACTCGCTGTTGATCCTGACCCGCGAGGCGATCTACGCCGTGCGCGACCCGTACGGGTTCCGTCCGCTCACGCTGGGACGCCTGGCCGACGCCTGGATCGTCGCCTCGGAGACCTGCGCGCTCGATCTCATGGAGGCCAAGCCCGAGCGCGACGTCGAGCCCGGCGAGCTCGTCGTGATCAGCGACGAGGGGCTGCGCTCGTTCCGGGCGGCGCCGGCCCGCGAGCGGCTGCAGTGCGTGTTCGAGTACGTCTACTTCGCGCGGCCGGACTCGGTCCTGTGGGGCCGGAACGTGCACACCGTGCGCAAGGAGCTGGGGCGGCAGCTCGCCCGCGAGCACCCGGCCGAGGCCGACATCGTCATCCCGGTGCCCGACTCCGGCACCAGCGCCGCGCTCGGCTACTCCGAGGAGGCGGGCACGCCCTTCGAGCTCGGGCTCATCCGCAATCACTACGTCGGCCGGACGTTCATCGAGCCGAAGCAGGGCATCCGGCATTTCGGAGTCAAGGTGAAGCTCAACCCCATGCGCGAGATGCTGGAGGGCAAGCGCGTGGTGGTGGTGGACGACTCGATCGTGCGCGGCACCACCAGCCGCAAGATCGTGCGCATGATCCGCGGCGCCGGCGCTCGCTCCGTCCACGTGCGCATCTCCTCGCCGCCGATCCAGTGGCCGTGCTACTACGGCATCGACACGCCGACCCGCAAGGAGCTGATCGGCTCCAGCCATTCGGTGGAGGAGATCTGCCGCTACCTGGCGGCGGACTCGCTCGGCTACCTCTCGCTCGACGGCATGCTGAAGGCGACCGGCTCCGAGCCGGCTCACTTCTGCCACGCCTGCTTCACCGGATCCTACCGCGTCGGCATCGAGCCCGAGCCGACGCCTCAGCTCCGCCTCTTCGACGCCTGAGGCCGGCATGAAGCCTCTGACCTACCGGGCGGCCGGCGTGGACATCGAGGCCGGCGACGAGGCCGTGCGCCGCATCGGACCCGTGGCGCGGAGCACGTTCCGTCCCGAGGTGCTCGGCGGCATCGGCGCCTTCGCGTCCTTCGTGCGGGTGCCGTCGGGGTACGCCGAGCCGGTCCTCGTGTCCTCGACCGACGGCGTGGGCAGCAAGCTCAAGGTCGCCTTCCTGGCCGACCGCCACGACACCGTGGGCATCGACCTGGTCGCGATGGGCGTCAACGACGTGCTCGTGCACGGCGCCGAGCCGCTCTACTTCCTCGACTACATCGGCACCGCGCGCGTCGACCCGGCCCGGGTGGAGACGCTGGTGGCCGGCGTGGCGGCCGGCTGCCGCCAGGCCGGCTGCGCGCTGGTCGGCGGTGAGACGGCCGAGCTTCCGGATCTTTACGCGCCGGGCGAGTACGACCTGGCCGGGTTCGCGGTGGGCGTGGTGGAGCACGCCAAGATCCTGGACGGCGCGGCGGTGAAGCCGGGCGACGTCGTGCTGGGTCTGGCCTCCTCCGGCTTGCACTCCAACGGCTACAGCCTGGCGCGGCGGATCGTCTTCGACGTGATGAGGCTGTCGATCGACGCGATGCTGCCCGGAACCGGTCGTCCCGTGGCCGACGTCCTGCTGGAGCCGACGCGGATCTACGTGCGGGCGATCCTGCCGATCCGCGAGGACGTCACCGCGATGGCGCACGTCACCGGCGGCGGGCTCACCGGAAACCTGCCGCGCGTGCTGCCGGCCGGCTGTCGGGCCATCGTGCGGCCGGGGGCGTGGGCCGCGCGGCGGCCGCCGGTGTTTCGCACGCTGCAGGAGGCCGGCCGGGTCGGGGACGCCGAGATGTTCCGGACGTTCAACATGGGTATCGGCTACGTCGTCATCGTCCGGCCGGGCGCGGCGGACTCGGTGTCCGCCCGGCTGGCCGCCGCCGGCGAAGAGGTCTGCGTGATCGGTGAGGTGGTGGCCGGCGAGCGCGGTGTGGAGCTGGTGGGATGACGCGCATCGTGGTCCTCGGCGGCGGCTTCGGCGGAATCGAGGCCATGCGCGTGCTCGAGCGGAGGCTGGGCGGGCGCGCGGACGTCGAGCTGCTCCTGATCAGCGACAACAACTACCTGTTGTTCACGCCGCTGCTGCCGCAGGTCGCCTCGTCGCTGGTGGAGCCCCGGCACATCATCCAGCCGATCCGCGACATCCGGGGCAGCCGGCGGTTCCGCTTTCGCCGCGACCGCGTGGAGGGCATCGATCCGGCTGCCCGCCGCGTCCACCTCGCGGAGGGCGGCGTCGAGTACGATCGGCTCGTCGTGGCGCTCGGCGGGATCACGCCGAGCTTCGGCATTCCCGGCGTCGACGCGCACGCGCTGAACTACAAGTCGCTCGAGGACGGCGTGCTCCTGCGCGATCACCTGATCGACCTGGCCGAGCACGCCGATCACGAGCCCGACCCGGCCACGCGGCGGCGCCTGCTGACGATCTGCGTGGTCGGCGGCGGCTACACCGGCGTCGAGCTGATCGCCGAGCTGCAGGACTTCTTCGAGTCCTACCTGGTGCCGCGCTATCGGGGGATCGAGGTGGGCGACTACCGGCTGCTGCTGCTCGAGGCCGGCCGCGAGATCCTCCGCGGCGTGCATCCCACGCTGGCCGAGCGCGCCCGCGCGAGCCTCCGACGCGAGGGCATCGAGGTCCGCGTCTCCACCCAGGTGACCCGCGTGCTCGAAGGGGCCGTCGAGATCCAGGGTGCCGAGCCGATACCGGTGGGGCTGACGGTCTGGGCGGCCGGCGTGAAGGGCCACCCGGTGCTGGCCGATCTGCCCGTCGAGCACGATCGCCTGGGGCGCGTCGTCGTGGACGCGCACCTGCGCGTGCCGGCCCATCCCGAGGTCTACGGCGTCGGCGACGCCGTCACGATCCAGGGCCGCCCGGAGGCCTCCATCCCGATCATCCCGGCCGCGCTCGCGCACGGGCGCCTGGCCGCCGACAACATCGTGGCGGATCTGGCCGGCCGCGCGCTGGAGACGATCGAGTTCAGACCGCAGGGGATGCTGGTCTCGCTCGGCGAGCGGTACGCGGTGGTCGAGATCATGGGTCTGCGGTTCTCGGGCTACGCCGCCTGGCTGTTCTGGAACGCCCTGCACCTGTACAAGCTGGTCGGGCTGCGCAAGCAGCTGCAGGTCGCGCTCGACTGGTGGCTCGCGCGCGTCTTCCCGCGCGACTCGGCCATCATGGGCCGGCCCCCGCGCTGCGCCATCTGCGCCCGCGGGCTGCGCCCCCGCCACCGGGACGCCGCGTGAGCCTCGCCCTCGGCGTGCTCGCCTCCGGTCGTGGCTCCAATCTGCAAGCCATCCTCGACGCGTGCGCCCGTCCCGGGTTCCCGGCGCACGTCGCGGTGGTGATCTCGGATCGCGAGCGGGTGGTGGCGCTGGAGCGGGCGCGGGCGGCGAGGGTCGAGGCCGTGTGGGTCAATCCCAAGGACTTCGCCGATCGCGAGGCGTTCGACCTGGCGCTCGTCCACGAGCTGCGGGCGCGCGCGGTGGGCCTCGTCTGTCACGCCGGCTTCATGCGGATCCTCTCGCCGGCGTACGTGCGCGCGTTCGCCGGGCGTACGCTCAACGTCCACCCCTCGCTGCTGCCCGCGTTCCCGGGCCTGCACGCCCAGCGACAGGCGCTGGACCACGGCGCCAAGGTGACCGGTGCCACCGTGCACTTCGTCGACGAGGGCATGGACAGCGGCCCCATCGTGCTGCAGGCCGCGGTGCCCGTCGAGCCCTCGGACACCGAGGACACGCTCGCCGCGCGTATTCTCGTCCAGGAGCACCGCCTGTATCCCGAGGCGATCCGGCTCTTCGCAGAAGGACGCTTGCAGATCCAGGGCAGGCGCGTCATCGTGCTGCCGGAGGCTCCAGGATGAAGGTCCGCCGCGCGCTGGTGTCGGTCCACGACAAGTCGGGCATCGTCGATTTCGCCCGGGCGCTGTCGGGCCTCGGCGTCGAGATCCTCTCCACCGGCGGGACGGCCAAGCTCCTGCGGGAGTCGGGGCTGGCGGTGCGCGACGTGTCGGAGGTGACCGGGTTCCCCGAGATGCTCGACGGCCGGGTGAAGACGCTGCACCCCAAGATCCACGGCGGGATCCTCGCCCGGCGCGACCTCCCCGCCCACCTCGAGGCGCTCGCGCGGCACGACATCCCACCCATCGACCTCGTCGTCGTCGCCCTGTATCCCTTCGAGACGACCGTGGCCCGTCCCGGCGTCACGCCGGCCGAGGCGATCGAGCAGATCGACGTCGGGGGACCCGCGATGATTCGCGCCGCCGCCAAGAACCACGGTAGCGTGGCCGTGGTGACGGATGCGAGCCAGTATCCGGCCGTGCTCGACGAGCTGCGGGCCCGGGGTGGGGAGCTGAGCGACGCGACGCGGTTGCGTCTGGCCCAGGACGCCTTTCGACGGACGGCGCAGTACGACGCGGCCATCGCCGCCTACCTGCGCTCGCCGGGCACGCCACCGGCGACGCCCGAGCAGCGTCCCGACGAGTTTCCCCATCCGCTCCGGCTCGAGGCGGAGCGGGAGTCCACGCTGCGCTACGGCGAGAACCCGCATCAGGCGGCGGCGTTCTATCGGATCGTGGGCACCCCCCCGGTCGGGCTGGCCGGCATGAAGCAGCTGCACGGCCCCGAGCTAGGCTACAACAACGTGCTCGATTTCTCGGCGGCGCTCGGGCTCCTCCTCGAGTTCGACGAGCCGGCGGCGGTCGTGATCAAGCACACCAACCCGTGCGGGGTGGCGCTGGGCCAGACGGTCGGCGAGGCGATGGCGCGGGCCAAGGCCTGCGACCCGGTGTCGATCTACGGCGGGATCGTCGGTGTCAACCGGACGCTCGACCTGGCGGTCGTGCAAGCGCTGGCCGGCATCTTCGTGGAGATTCTCTTCGCGCCGGCGTTCGCCCCCGACGCCCTGGAGGAGCTGCGCCGCACGAAGAAGAAGTGCCGCGTCTTCGAGGTGCCGGCTGACGGCGCGAGCCTGCCGGCCCGAATGGCGGAGTACCGCAGTGTCCTCGGCGGCCTCCTCGTGCAATCCACCGACCTGGCCGATCTCGACCCCGGCGCCCTCACGACGGTGACGAAGCGGGCGCCGACCGGGGCCGAGAGCACGGCGCTGCGCTTTGCCTGGCGCGTGGGCAAGCACGCCAAGTCCAACGCGATCGTGCTGGCCACCGCGGGGCAGGTGGTGGGGGTGGGCGCCGGCCAGATGAACCGCCTGGACTCGGCGCGCCTGGCCGTGATGCGCGCGCGCGAGGCGGGGCTCGCCACCGAGGGCTCGGTGTGCGCCTCCGACGCCTTCTTTCCGTTCCGCGACGGCCTCGACGTCGTCGCCGAGGCGGGCGTGACCGCGGTCATCCAGCCCGGCGGCTCGTTGCGCGACGCCGAGGTGATCGCCGCCGCCGACGAGCGAGGGATGGCGATGGTGTTCACCGGCCTGCGCCACTTCCGTCACTGATGGCGGGCCCCGATATGGTCCCCCATACCCCCCCGACGCCTCGGAGCACCCCGGGGAACCCGTGGCGCTCCTCGATACTCCTGGTCCCGTGAACCGCGCCCAGGCCGAGCGCATCTACGGCATGCGGGAGCTGACCCGCATCCTGACGCTGACGCCGCGGCGCACCGCCCAGCTCCGGCGCCTGGCGCTGCTGCACGGTGACAGCGGCTACACCTTCCGCGACCTGCTCGCCCTCCGCGCGGCCGGCGCGCTGCTCGACGCCGGCGCCTCGGTGCGCCAGATCCGCCAGGCGCTCGATGCCCTCCGCAGTCGCAACCCCGGGCTGGAGCAGCCGCTGGTCGAGGTGCGACTGGTGCTGGAGGGCGGCCGCCTGCTCGCGCAGTCCGACCGCGTGAAGTTCGAGCCGCGCACCGGCCAGACCGTGCTCGATCTCGACACGTCGAGCCTCGAGGAGGTCGCCGCCGCCACGCTGGTGACCGGACTCGTGCGCCCGCTGGCGCCGCCCGTGGAGCAGGCCGAGATGTGGTTCGAGCGCGCCAGCGAGTGGGACGGCGACCCGGCGCAGTGGGACGACGCGATCGCCGCCTACAATCGCGTGGTGGCGATCGACCCCACCTACGCGGCGGCCTGGAACAACCTGGGCCTGCTCCTGCACCGGATGGGACGCTACGACGAGGCGCGTGCGGCGTACGACTCGGCGCTGGAGCAGGACGCGCGCTGCTGCGAGGCCGTCTACAACCTCGGCTCGCTGGCCGAGGACCGCGCCGACCTCGACGAGGCGGTGCGCTGCTACCGCCAGGCCCTCGTCCTCTCGCCCGACTACGCCGACGCCCACTTCAACCTGGCCGGCGCCCTGGCGCGCGCGGGCCGCGCGGAGGAGGCGGTCGGCCACTGGCAGCGCTACCTGGAGCTCGACGCCGGCAGTCCGTGGGCGCGCATCGCCCGCGCGCATCTCGAGGTCCTCGATCCGCCGGGAGAGCCGCCGGAGTGAACGTCCTGCTCGTCGGTGGGGGCGGCCGCGAGCACGCGCTCGCCTGGAAGATCGCCCAGAGCCCGCTCGTCGAGCACCAGTGGGCGGCGCCGGGCAACCCGGGCATCGCGCGTCACGCGCGTTGCCTGGACCTCGCCGTCGACGACGCCGACGGTCTGGCCGGGTTCGCCGTCGCCCACGAGGTCGACCTCGTCGTCGTCGGTCCCGAGCAGCCGCTGGTCGGCGGCCTCGCCGACCAGCTCCGTAACCGGGGGCTGGCGGTCTTCGGCCCCGGCCAGCGGGCGGCGGCGATCGAGGGCTCGAAGGCGTTCTCCAAGAGGCTGATGGCCGAGCACGGAATCCCCACCGCCCGTTTCGCGACGTTCGACGACCCCGCCGCGGCCCGCGGCTATTGCCGCGACCTCGGCGCGCCGTGCGTGGTGAAGACCGACGGCCTCGCGGCCGGCAAGGGCGCGATCGTGTGCGCGACGCTCGAGGAGGCCGACGCCGCCATCGCCCAGTGCATGGACCAGCGCGAGTTCGGCGCCGCCGGCGCCACCGTGATCGTCGAGGAGTTCATGCGCGGCGAGGAGGCCTCGTTCTTCGTGCTCGCCGGCGCCGGCGGCGTGCTGCCGCTGGCCGCCGCCCAGGATCACAAGACGGTGTTCGACGGCGACCGCGGGCCCAACACGGGCGGCATGGGCGCTTTCGTGCCGGTGGCGGCGGTCGACGCGCCGGTGTACGCACGCGTCATGCGGGAGATCGTGGAGCCGACGCTGGCCGCGCTGGCCGCCGGCGGCGCGCCGTACACGGGCGTCCTGTACGTCGGACTCATGCTCACCGCCGAGGGGCCCAAGGTGGTCGAGTTCAACTGCCGCTTCGGAGATCCCGAGTGCCAGTCGCTCATGATGCACATGCGCGACGACCTGGTGCCCCTGCTGGCCGCCGTCGCGCGCGGTGAGAAGCTGCCGGCGCCCCGGCCGTGGGCCAGCGCCGGCCGCGCCGCGGTGTGCGTGGCGGTCGCCTCGGGTGGGTATCCCGGCCGCTATACGACCGGCCACGAGGTCACCGGCATCGAGGCGGCCGAGGCCCGGCCCGGCGTGCAGGTCTTCCAGGCGGGGACCGCGCGCCGTGAGGGCCGGCTGGTCACCGCCGGCGGCCGCGTGCTCGGCGTGACCGCGGTCGCCGACAATCTGACGGCGGCGATCGCCGCCGCCTACGAGGGCGTGAGCCACGTCCGCTTCGAGGGCATGCACTACCGGACCGACATCGGCCGCCGGGCGCTGGAGGTCAGAGCGACGTGACGAATCCCGTGGTGGTTGGCATCGTGATCGGCAGTGACTCTGATCTCGACACGATGATGGAGGCCGTGAAGGTACTCGACGCGCTCGGTGTCGGCAGCGAGGTCGTCGTGGCCTCCGCCCATCGCACGCCGCATCGCACCGAGGAGTGGGCGAGTGGGGCGGCGGCCCGTGGCCTGCGGGTGCTCATCGCCGCCGCCGGCGGCGCGGCGGCGCTGCCGGGCGTCGTCGCCGCCTTCTCCTCGCTGCCGGTCATCGGCGTGCCGCTCGCCGTCACGCCGCTCAACGGCCTGGACGCGCTGCTGTCCATCGTGCAGATGCCCAAGGGCGTGCCGGTGGCGACGGTCGCCATCGGTGCCTGGGGCGCGGCCAACGCCGGGCTCCTGGCCGTCCAGATCCTGGCGCTCGGCGATCCCGCGCTGGCCGAGCGGCTGGCCGCGTACCGCCGGCGTCTGGTCGCGGAGGTCGACGAGCGCGCGCAGCGCGTCGCCGACACGCTGCGCGCGCGCTCGAGCGCGCCATGAGTCCGGCCGGTCCTCAGCGTCGGGAGAGCAGGTAGACGATCGGTCCCCCCACCATCACGGCCGACCCCGCCCACGCTGTCCAGTGCACCGCGTTGATCTGCGCCCGGAGGCGATCGGTCAGCAAGCCGACCAGCTTCTCGCGGGCGAAGGCCTCGACGGCGGCCGGCGTGACCTGGGACTGACCGCGTTGCCGGAGTCGATCGACGAAGTCGCGGACCAGCAGCCGGCGCGCCAGCCTCAGCGCGTGGCGCCCGACGAAGCGAGCGACGAGACGCGGCAGCGACCGGCGCCCTGGCGCGGGCGCGCCGGCCAGCGCGGCGATCTCGGTGTCGAGCGCCTGCTCGAACCGCTCCAGGCCCACGCCCGTCCGTCCCAGGCGCGTGGACTCGATCAGGCGAGTCATGACCGGCTGCACGAGGGCGTGCAGCCGCCTCTCGACCTCGGGCAGTGCCTGGCGCAAGGTGGACGTGATGGCGAGCGCCGCGCCGGCGGCCGCCCCCAGCCCGGCCCAGACCGCCACGAGGAGACCCGCCAACAGTTGCGCGCCGAGCCCACCGCCCGGGCCGACGCAGGCGCGGTGGAAGGCCAGGCCGGCGATGGCGAACAGGACGGCGCCGAGGCCGGCCCAGCGCGCGGCGCGCCCGGCCGTCGCCGCCATCGGCGCGGTGAGGGCTGGCCAACCGTCCGGATCGGCCATGACGGAGCCATCTCTACGAGTCGGCCGCGCGGCTGTCAAGGCGGGCCGAAGCTGGTGTATGGATGAGAGCATGACGCGCGTGGTCGCCATCGATCCCCTGAAGCCCGCGCCCTCGGCACTCAGTGACGCCGCCGCCGTGCTTCGCTCAGGTGGGCTCGTCGCCTTTCCCACCGAGACGTTCTACGGCCTCGGCGCGAGCGCGTTGCAGGCGGCGGCGGTGCGGCGCATCTTCGCGGTCAAGGGCCGCCCGGAGGGCAAGCCCGTGCTGGTGCTCGTCGATTCGATCGCGATGGTGGATGCCGTGGCGCTGGAGGTCTCGCCGCGGGCGCGGGCGCTGATGGCTGCGCACTGGCCCGGGGCCCTGACGCTCGTGTTCCGCGCGCGCCCGGACCTTCCGGGCGGGATCACGGCGGGCTCGGGCACGGTGGGCGTGCGGCTCTCGGCGCATCCCCTCGCGCGCGCGCTCGTGAGCGCGCTGGGCGAGCCGGTCACGGCGCCGAGCGCCAATGCTTCAGGGCTGCCGGCGCCGACCATGGCGGCCGACGTCCTCGCGCAGTTTCGCGACCGCATCCAGCTGGTGCTCGACGGCGGCGCCACCGCCGGCGGCGAGCCCTCCACCGTGCTGGACGTCACCGTCGATCCGCCCCGGGTCATCCGCGCCGGCGCGGTGATCGTCTAGCCGTGCACATCACGGGTGTCATCCAGGCCGGCGGCAAGAGCATGCGGATGGGCGGCCGCCCCAAGGCGCTGCTGGAGCTCGGGGGACGGCGCATCATCGAACGCGTGCTGGACGCGGTAGGCGCCGTGGTGGACGATGTCCTGATCGTGACGAACACGCCCGAGCTCTACGACTTCCTGCGGCTGCCGATGGTCGGCGACGCCTATCCCGACCACGGCTCGCTCGGCGGTATCTTCACGGGCCTGGCCGCGGCCTCCGGCGCCGCCGTCTTCACCGTGGCCTGCGACATGCCGTTCGTGCACCGCGAGGTCGCGCGGCTGGTGGTGGCGCGGGCGGCCGAGGGCGACGTCGTCATCCCGAGGGTGGGCGCGCAGCTGGAGACGATGCACGCGGTCTACGGCAAGGCCTGCCTGCCGCACATCGAGGCGCGCCTGCGGGCGGGCCGGCTCAGGATCGTCGGCTTCTTCGAGAGCGTGCGAGTCGTGGAGATCGACGAGGCCGCGGTGGGCCGTCACCGCGCGCCCGACGTCGCCTTCATGAACGTCAACACGCCCCAGGAGCTGGCGCGGGCCCGCGCGCTGGCCGTCGAGCTCGGTTGACGCGACTGCGCCCGGTGGTCGTCGTCCACTACCACGAGATCAGCCTCAAGCGCGGCAACCGGCCGCTCTTCCTGCGCCACCTGGCCCGCAATCTCGCGCGGGCCGTCGCCGACCTGGGGCCGGTGAGCGTGCGCCAGCGGCCCGGCCGGATCGTCCTGGACCTCGAGGGCCACCCGCAGCCGGAGGCCGTGCGCGACCGCGCGCAGCGTGTGTGTGGTGTGGCCAGCGTGCTGCTCGGCTACCGGACCGCGTCCACGCTGGAGGCCATGCGGGCCGTCATCGGGCCGCTCGTCGAGGGCCGGCAGTTCGCGTCGTTCCGCATCACCGCGCGCCGCGCCTTCAAGACCTACCCGATGACGAGCGTCGAGCTGAACCGGGCCCTCGGCGCCTTCGTGCTGGAGCGAGTGAACACGCGCGTGGACCTCGAGCATCCCGAGGTCGAGATCGTCGTCGAAGTCCTGCCCGACGAGGCGTTCGTGGCGATGGACCGCCGGCCCGGCCCTGGCGGCCTGCCGGTCGGCGCCAGCGGCACGGTGGCCGCGCTGCTGTCGGGCGGGATCGACTCGCCGGTGGCGGCCTGGCGGATGATGAAGCGCGGCTGCCGCGTCGTCTTCGTGCATTTCCACAGCGTGCCGTACCTGCCGCCCACCTCGCAGGCCAAGGCCCGCGCGCTCGTCGAACGGCTGACCGAGTGGCAGTACGCCTCACGCCTGTACCAGGTGCCGTTCGGCGAGATCCAGCGCGAAGTCGTGCTCTCGGTCCCGGGCCCGGCGCGCGTCGTCGTCTACCGGCGCCTCATGATCCGTATCGCGGAGGCGATCGCCCGGCAGACCGGGGCGCTGGCGCTCGCCACCGGCGAGAGCCTGGGACAGGTGGCCTCGCAAACGCTCGAGAACATCACCGCCATCGACGCCGCCGCCGGCGGGCCCGTGCTCCGCCCGCTCATCGGCACCGACAAGATCGAGATCATCCACGAGGCCAAGCGACTGGGTACGTTCGAGATCTCGATCGAACCCGACGCCGACTGCTGCACCCTGTTCGTCCCCCAGCACCCTCTCACCCGCATGTCCGTCGCCGACGCCGAAGCCGCCGAATCCCGCCTGGACATCCCCCGCCTCGTCGAATCCGGCGTCGAAGGCGCCGCCCTCGAGACCTTCGAGTTCCCCACTCCCGTCCCCGCCGCCCACTGACGCCGACGCCGCACCGAGGACGGTCAGGAACGTAGAGGGATGCCACAGTTCCGCCGGCGCGCGTCGAGTTGGGAGAGGGTACCGAGAGGGGTGCCACGGCTCCGCCGGGGCACCACGAGCCTCCCGGGGGGTCTGGGGGGCCATATCGGGGCCCCCCAGCATGTAGTCGGCTTGACCTGGACGGCCACAATCGGTATGGTCACTGCATGGCCCGGCGGCTCGCCGACGTCGATCCCGAGGTCGCCAAGGCCCTCCACGAGGAGGCCCAGCGCCAGCATCGCAATCTCGAGCTGATCGCCTCCGAGAACTTCGTCTCCGAGGCGGTGCTGGAAGCGACGGGCTCGGTCCTCACCAACAAGTACGCCGAGGGTTATCCCGGCCGGCGCTACTACGGCGGCTGCGAGGTCGTCGACATCGTCGAGGACCTCGCCATCGCGCGGGCCAAGGAGCTGTTCGGCTGCGAGCACGCCAACGTGCAGCCGCACTCGGGCGCGCAGGCCAACATGGCCGTGTATTTCACGCTGCTCAAGCCGGGCGACGTCGTGCTCGGCCCCAACCTCTCGCACGGCGGCCACCTCACCGCGGGCAGCCCGGTGAACTACTCGGGCAAGTTCTACTCGATCGTCGCCTACGGCGTGCGGCGCGACACCGAGCGGATCGATCTCGACCAGGTGCGCGATCTCGCCAAGCAGCATCGGCCCAAGCTGCTCATTGCCGGCGGCTCGGCGTTTCCGCGCGCCATCGACTTCGCGCCGTTCGGCGACATCGCGCGCGAGGTCGGCGCGACGTTCATGGCCGACATCGCACATCCGGCCGGGCTCGTCGCCGCCGGGCTGCATCCCTCGCCCCTCGGGATCGCCGACTTCGTCACCACGACCACGCACAAGACGCTGCGCGGGCCGCGTGGCGGCATGGTCATGTGCCGGGCCGCGCACGCCGCCGGGCTGGACAAGACCGTCATGCCGGGTGTGCAGGGCGGCCCGCTCATGCACGTGATCGCCGCCAAGGCCGTCGCCTTCAAGGAGGCGCTGACGCCCGAGTGGCGCGCCTACCAGCAGCAGATCGTCCGCAACGCCAAGGCGCTGGCCGACGCGCTGCTGGCCCGCGGCCACCGGCTGGTGACGGGCGGCACCGACACGCACCTGCTGCTGCTGGACCTGTCGCCGAAGAGCATCACCGGCAAGGACGCGCAGGAGGCGCTCGACCGGGCGTGGATCACGGTCAACAAGAACACCATCCCGTTCGAGACGAAGAGTCCGATGGTGACGAGCGGCATCCGGCTGGGCACCCCCGCGGTGACGACGCGGGGGATGAAGGAGCCGGAGATGGCGACGATCGCCGAGCTCATCGACCGCGTGCTCGCCAACCTCGGCGCCTCCGCCGTCGAGGCCAGGGTGCGCGGCGAGGTGCAAGAGCTCACGGGACGTTTCCCGCTCTACCCGGAACGGGTGAGGTGAGCGGTCCCGCCACAGGAGGAGGGCGCCGATGAGATGCCCGTTCTGCGGCCACACCGAGGATCGCGTCGTCGACTCGCGGGTCGGCCGCGACGGTGAGTTCATCCGGCGCCGGCGCGAGTGTCTCAAGTGCCACCGCCGCTACACGACCTACGAGTACATCGAGGACGTCCTGCCCCACGTGGTGAAGCGCGACGGGCGGCGCGAGCCGTTCGACCGCCAGAAGCTCCGCGGCTCCCTGCTCCGGGCGTGCGAGAAGCGCTCGATCGCCATTCAGGCGGTCGACAACGTCGTCGGCGACATCGAGGCCAAGCTCCACGAGCGCGCCGAGAAGGAGATCTCCAGCCAGGAGCTCGGCGACATGGTCATGGAGCACCTGCAGCGCCTGGACCAGGTGGCCTACGTCCGCTTCGCGTCGGTGTATCGCCAGTTCAAGGACATCGCCCAGTTCATGGACGAGGTGAAGGGCCTGCTCAAGGAGGACAAGAGCAAGCCGGCGCCGGCGGCCAAGCCGCGCGCGCAGGTGGGTCGCATAGCCCGGTAGACGCCCGCCGTCGGCGGCCGCGCGCGCGCCGCTCATGTGGTAGGGGACGGTCACCCCGGGCCCCGAATGTTGGGGACGGGGAGCGGGTCGGGGATCGTTGACTTGCCG
Source organism: Methylomirabilia bacterium (assembly GCA_041493815.1). Classification (GTDB taxonomy): domain Bacteria; phylum Methylomirabilota; class Methylomirabilia; order Rokubacteriales; family CSP1-6; genus AR5. The sequence goes on along the minus strand of JBGPZN010000005.1, from coordinate 1,042 downwards.
CGGCCCGCGCGGTAGCGTGTGCTCGCAACCTCACCGCTACTCGCCGCCGAAAAGCGTCGAGGGGCGGGCTCTTACATCGAGGAGATCGAGCCTATGAAGCGGCCGCTGCGGAAACTGGTATTCGTCGAACCGAAGTCCACGCACCTGCACATCTACAGCCGCGTGTGCATCCCGCGGCTCGGCTCCGTCCTCCTCGGCACGATCATGCGGGCCAAGGGCTACGACGTCCGCGTCTACATCGAGGACATCCAGGCGATCGACATGAGCGAGCTGCACTCGGCCGACCTGGTGGCCGTGTCGGCCATCACGTCAACGGCGCCGCAGTCGTACAAGCTCGCCGACATGATGCGGGCAGCCGGCAAGGTCGTCGTGATGGGCGGCACCCACACGAGCTTCATGGCCGACGAGGGCATGCAGTACGCCGACTTCATCGTGCGCGGCGAGGGCGAGTTCGCCTTCCAGGAGCTGGTCGACGCCATCCAGCGCGGCGACGGGTTCGACAAGATCCAGAACCTGACCTACCGGACCGACGAGGGGCGCGTCGTCAGCAACCCGGAGCGGCCCAAGATCCCCAACCTCGACGTCAACCCGATCCCCGACTACCACCTGATCAGCGGCTGGAAGCCGGGCGGCATCGTCTCGGTGGCCACCTCGCGGGGCTGCCCGTTCTCCTGCACGTTCTGCTCGGTGCCCGGCATGTACGGCCACGCCTTCCGGACCCACTCGGTCGACCGCGTGCTGGAGGAGCTGCAGCTGCACAAGGGCAACATGTACACGTTCTTCGCCGACGACATCTTCACGGCGAACAAGAAGCGCGTGAAGGACCTGTTGCGCAAGATGATCGAGCGCAACCTGACGCCGGAGTGGGGGGCCCAGGTGCGGACGGAGACGGTGGACGACCCCGAGCTGCTGCAGCTGATGCGCGACTCCAACTGCTTCAACGTCTACGTCGGGTTCGAGTCGATCAACCCGCGCACGCTCAAGCTCTTCCAGAAGAAGCAGGACCTGGCCAAGATCGAGCGGTCCATCGAGCGGTTCCACG
>JBGPZN010000394.1:0-3687 GCA_041493815.1 Methylomirabilia bacterium | reverse complement strand
CGCGGCATCCGCGTCAACGCGATCTGCCCGGGCTGGATCGACACGCCGATCCTCGACCCGCTGCCGCCGATGGTGCGCATGCTCGCCGAGCGGCAGACGCCCCTCGGCCGCCTCGGCGATCCGAAGGAGATCGCCGCGGTCGCGCTGTTCCTGGCCTCCGACGAGGCGAGCTTCATCACCGGGCAGTGGCTCTCGCCCAACGGCGGGCTGCTGACGATCTGATCGGTGGGTGGCCGGGTGTCGGGCGCCAGGTGTTGGGCGCCAGGTTGACGATTGGTCATGTGTTCCGTTAGATTCGGCCGGTACCATCCGACCTGCCCGACCATGGAGAAACCCATGACGCGCTACCGGCCAGGAACTGCTCTCCTTTCGTCTATGGTCGCCGCCTTCGTGGTCGTCACACTCGCGCCAACAGCGTGGCCCCAGACACCGGACGTCGATCCCCGGGCTCTGATCGGACAATGGTCGGGTACGTGGACCAGCGCCCACGTTGCGTCAGAAAACGGGCGGTACTACCTTACGATCACGCGCGTCGAGGGTCAGAAGGTCATTGGAAAGGCTGAGTTCGTTGGAAAACGGACGACTGAGTTCCCGATCAACGGCACCCTATCCGGAAATCGGCTGACGTACCTCAGAACTGAACTGACGATCTCCGGCAACCAGATGGCCGGCACGGGGCCCGACTTCAAGATCACGTTGATCAAAGACAAATAGTGCTGGTCCTCGCAGGCGAGCAGCCGGCGCAAGTAAGGGCGATGCGCGTGGCGTGTTGGGTGCGCTGAGCAAACACCCATGCCGCGCGCGTAAAGCACCGCCGATGAACGTCCGAGTTGGAACGTCGGGCTGGAACTACACGGAGTGGCGCGGCTCGTTCTATCCCAAGGACATGAAGCCGGCCGGCATGCTCGCCTACTACGCCGGGCGGTTCTCGACCGTCGAGGTCAACAACACGTTCTACCGGATGCCGACAGCCAAGGTGGTGGAGGGCTGGGCGGCGACGGTGCCGGCGCGCTTCACCTTCGTGCTGAAGGCACCGCAGCGGATCACCCACTTCGCCCGGCTGCGCGACGTGGACGAGCCCGTGCGCGTCTTCTGCGACACCGCGCGCATCCTGGGGCCGAGGCTCGGCCCGCTGCTCTTCCAGCTCCCGCCGAACTTCAAGGTGGACGCCGGGCGGCTCGCCGACCTGCTGGCGCTGCTGCCACCCGACGTGCGGGCGGCGTTCGAGTTCCGCCACGCGTCCTGGTTCACCGACGAGGTCTACACGCGCCTGGCCGCCAGGAACGCCGCGCTCTGCATCGCCGACAACGACGACGGCGCCACGCCGGCGGTGGCGACCGCCGACTGGGGCTATCTCCGCCTGCGCGCCACCGGCTACAGCGACGACGACCTGCGCGGCTGGCTCGCCACCATGCGGCGCATCGGCGAGCGGTGGCGGGACGCCTTCGTGTTCTTCAAGCACGAGGACGCGGGCACCGGGCCCGCGCTGGGCGCTCGGCTGGCAACGCTGCTCGATTCGGCGTAGGCTACCGCGCGACACGAACCCGGGAGGACGTCATGCTGGACTTGCTCGTCACGAACGGTCGCGTGGTCACGCCACACGGAGCCGGGGCGTGGGACGTCGCGGTGCAGGGCGAGCGCATCGTCGCCGTCACGCCGCCCGGGACGTTCACCGAGGCCGCGCGCACGATCGATGCTGCCGGCATGATCGTCGTGCCGGGTGGCGTGGAGCCGCACACCCACCTCGCCCACCGGATCACGATGCATCCCGACGAGGAGCTGTTCACGCTGGGGCCCGAGGACGACACCCGTGGCATGGCGTTTGGCGGCACCACGACCCACGTCGACTTCTGCTTCGTGCGCCCGGGCGGCGACGTTCCGACGGCGATCGAGCAGCGGGTGGCGCGCTGGCGCGGCCAGTCGTACATCGACTACTCGTTCCACGTCACCCTGGTCGGCGCGCTACCGCTCAAGACGTTCGACGCGCTGCCGGAGGCGATCCAGCAGGGCTTCCCCTCGTTCAAGGTGTTCACGACCGACATCCTGCCGCCCCACGCCAAGCGGCCATCCAATCGCCTCGACTTCGGGCGCATCCAGTTCGCGATGGAGAAGGTCGCCGCCCACGACGGGATCATGGTCGTGCACGCCGAGGACCACGACATCGTGCAGTTCATGTACGAGCGCTTTCGCGAGGAAGGGCGGATGGACGGCTGGAACCTGCCGTACGTCCACAACAAGCTCTCCGAGCACCTGTCGTTCCGGCGCACGATCAACCTGGCCAACGCCATCGGCGGCGCCGTCTACTTCGTCCACACCTCGGCCAAGGAGGGCGTGGAGGCGGTGGCCGAGGCGCGCGGGCACGGCAAGCCGATCTACGCGGAGACGCTGCACCACTACGCGTGCTTCACCGCCGACGACTACCGCACGCCGCGCGGCTACTGCTACCACACCTACCCCTCGCTGAAGTTCGCCGAGGACCGCGACGCGCTGTGGGACGGCCTGCTCAACGACGCCGTATCGACGACGGCCACCGACGAGTTCCCCACCTCGCTCGACCTCAAGCTGCGCGGCAAGACGATCGAGGACGTCACCGGCGGCAACCTGGGCGCCGAGGCGCGCATGGGTATCGTCTACACCGAGGGAGTGGCCAAGCGCGGCATGTCGCTCGAGCGCTTCGTGAACGTGACTTCCGCCAACGCGGCGAAGATCCTCGGCCTCTACCCGCGCAAGGGCGCGCTGGCCCCGGGCAGCGACGCCGACATCGTCCTCATCGACCCCGGCGTGACCCGACCGCTGGTGAAGGACGACTTCCACGTCAGCGACTACAGCCCGTGGGAGGGCTGGCCGGTGCAGGGCTGGCCGGTGACGACAATCCTGCGCGGCAAGGTCATCGTCGAGCGCGGCACGCTGCGCGGCGCGCTCGCCGACGGCCGCCTGGTCCCGCGCAAGATCGATCCGGTGATGCTGCGCCGTCCGGGCTGCTAGCGGTGGAGCCTCCGAGCATGACGCCGGACGAGCTGGTCGGGCGTCTCGTCGGGCTCTTCCCGGACTTCGCCGCCCACTGGGACGCCCCCGACAACTCGTCTCGCGAGGACGACGGCTCGTCCACGCTGTGCGGCGCCTTCGCCGAGTTCAGCCTCTTCTTCTGCGAGCGCTACGAAGAGTTGCCGGCGGAGCGGCTGCAGGCGCTGGGGTGGGTCCTGGCCGAGTGCATGGCCGAGTCCGACTCGGAGCTGGCCGAGGCCACCGCCGAGTGCTTTCTCGAGAACGTGGCCGCCGAGCGATTTCACGCGGACTTCGAGCGGTTCCTCATCGGGCGGCCGCTGGAATTCTACGCCCAGTGGAACGAGGGGCTCTGACGATGGACCGCGTGTTCTTCGGTCTCGGCGCGCTGTCGGCACTGCTGGCCGTCGCCGCCGGCGCCTTCGGCGCCCACGCGCTACGCAACCGGCTGGCACCCGACACGCTCGGCATCTTCGAGGTCGGCGCGCGGTACCACATGTACCACGCGCTGGGCTTGCTGGCGGCCGCGTGGGCGGTGGCCCGCTGGCCGGGCGGCGCCACAACCGCTGCCGGCTGGCTGTTCGTCGCCGGCACCGTGATCTTCTCCGGCAGCCTCTACCTCTTGTCGTTCACCGGCCAGCGCTGGCTCGGCGCCGTCACGCCGCTCGGCGGGCTGGCGTTCAT
>JBGPZN010000112.1:0-8893 GCA_041493815.1 Methylomirabilia bacterium | reverse complement strand
GGCACGCCCGGGGCGCCCCACCCCCCGCGCCGACGTGGGCGCCGCGCGCGTGGATCAATCGAGCGCCCCGACGAGCTTCTTGAAGACGTCACCACGGTGCTCGTAGCTATCGAACATGTCGAAGGACGCGCACGCCGGCGAGAGCAGCACGACGCCGCCCCGCCCGGCATGGGCGCGGGCCGCATCGATCGCCCCCTGCATCGAGGACGCCGCACTCACCGGGATCCCGACCGCCGCCAGCGCCGCCGCGATCTTCGGTCCGTCCTCGCCGATGACGACCGCATGGCCGACGCGCCCGCGCGCGGTCGCGGCCAGCGGACCGAAGTCCTGGCCCTTGCCCTTGCCGCCCGCGATCAGCACGACGCGCTCCTCGAAGCTCTCCAGCGCCTTGATCGTCGAGGCGACGTTGGTGCCCTTGGAGTCGTTGTAGAACTGCACGCCGCGCAGGCCGCGCACGAACTCGATGCGGTGCTCGACCGCGCGGAAGCGGCCGATGGCCCGGCGGATCGCCTGGGAGCCGACGCCGAGCCAGAGCGCGCACACGGTCGCGGCCAGGACGTTCTCGACGTTGTGCTGGCCGCGCAGCTGCATCTCGGCCAGCGGGCAGATCGCCTCCACGTGGCCGTTGAGCTTGGCCGCCACCCAGCCGTCGCGCACGAACACGCCGTGCTCGAGCGGGCGCCGGCGGCTGAACCAGAGCACCCGCGCGCGCGTGCGCGGCGCCAGCGCGGCGGCGGCCGGATCGTCGGCGTTCAGGACCGCGCAGTCGGTCGGCGTCTGGTTCAGGAAGATGCGGGCCTTGGCCTCGAGATAGCCGTCGAACGAGCCGTGACGGTCGAGGTGATCAGGGGTGACGTTGAGCACGGCCACCACCCGCGGCTGGAACGTGTCGATCGTCTCGAGCTGGAACGAGGACACCTCGGCCACGACGAGCCCGTCGCGCGGGAAGGTCAGCGCGTGCGCCGCCAGCGGGATGCCGATGTTGCCGGCGACCAGCACCGGCCGGGGCTGCTCGGCCAGGAGCGCCCCGGTGAGCGCGGTCGTCGTCGTCTTGCCGTTGGTGCCGGTGATGGCGATCGTCTCCGCCTCCATCGCCCGCCAGCCGAGCTCCAGCTCGCCGATGATGGGCAGCCCGGCCGCCCGCGCCGGCGCCAGCTGCGGTGAGTCGAGCGGCACCCCGGGACTCACGACGACGAGGACGGCCCCGGCGAAGGCGGCCGCGTCCGGCCCGCCGCTCAAGATGCGCACGCCGGCGGCGCGCAGCGCGAGGGCCTCGCGGCCGAGCGCGTCGACCGGCTTGGCGTCGAGGCCGGTCACCTGGGCGCCGACCTCGTGCAGCAGCCGCGCCGCGGCGATGCCGCTGCGAGCCAGCCCCACCACCGTCACCCGACGCCCGGCCAGCGACCTCACCCAGGCCCGGCCTCGTGTCGCCACGTCGTCGTCCTCGAGGGTAATCATGCCGCGTACCTCATCGCAGTTTGAGGGTGGTCAACGCGAGCAGCGCCAGCGCGAACGAGACGATCCAGAACCGGACGACGATCTTGGGCTCCGGCCAGCCGGTCAACTCGTAGTGGTGGTGCAACGGCGCCATGCGGAAGACGCGCCGGCCGGTCAGCTTGAACGAGGCGACCTGCACGATGACCGATACCGCCTCCACCACGTAGATGCCGCCGATGAGCGGCAGCAACAGCTCGGCCTTGGTCAGCACCGCCAGCATGCCGATCGCGCCCCCCAGGGCCAGCGAGCCCGCGTCGCCCATGAAGATCTCGGCGGGATGGCAGTTGAACCACAGGAAGCCGACGGCGGCGCCGATGAGGGCGGCGCAGAAGACCGTCAGCTCGCCCGCGCCCCGGACGTTGAGGATCTTCAGGTAGTCGGCCGCCCGGAAGTTGCCCGTCAGGTACGCCAGGATCCCGAAGGCGCCACCGGCCATCACGATGGGGCCGATGGCGAGGCCGTCGAGCCCGTCGGTGAGGTTCACCGCGTTGGAGGCGCCCACCACCACCAGCAGCGCGAACGCGAACCACCACCAGCCGAGATTCACCAGCCAGCCCTTGAAGAACGGAATCGCCAGGACCGGTTGGAAGTCCGCCCGCGGCTGCCAGAACACGATCTGCAGCAGTGCCAGCGTCAGCACCGCCTGCAGCAGGAACTTGACGCGCGCCGACAGGCCGCGGCGCTTGCGGATCTTCATCCAGTCGTCCCACATGCCGATCAGCCCGAAGCCGCTGATCGCCAGCATCACGACCCAGACGTAACGGTTCAGCAGATTCGCCCACAGCAGCGTCGAGACGAGGATCGCGGTCAGGATCACCACGCCCCCCATCGTCGGCGTGCCCTTCTTGCTGCGGTGGCGCTCCGGCGTGTCCTCGCGCACGGTCTGAGCGCCGTGCTGCATCCGGCGCAGGCGACCGATGATCCAGGGCCCGATCACCAGCGAGATCACCAGCGCCGTGATCAGCGCCATGAAGGACCGGAACGTCACGTACCGGAAGACGTTGAAGATGATGTGGTCCTTCGCCAGTGGGACCAGGAAGTGGTAGAGCATCCGCCATCCTCATTCGGGGTCCGAGGGCCCGCGACCCGACCGCGCCAACCGCGCGACGAGCGCGTCCACCACGCGCTCCATGCGCATGCCGCGTGAGCCCTTCACCAGCACCAGGTCGCGCGCCGCCAGCCGCTTGAGCAGGTGGGCCACCGTGTCCTCGAACGTCGTCAGGTGGCGCGCCTCGCCAAGGCCCGCCTCCCGCGCGGCCTCGACCGCGCCCTGCATCGCGCGCCCCACGCCGATCAGCTCGTCGGCGGGCAGCGCCGCCACCTGGCGGCCCACCTCGCGATGCGCCTCGTCGCTGAGCGCGCCCAGCTCCAGCATGTCGCCCAGCACGACGATCACGCGGCGCCCGTGCCGCCGGGCGGCCACCGTGTCGAGCGCGGCGCGCACCGACACCGGGCTGGCGTTGTAGGTGTCGTCGAGGATCGTGACCTCGCCGGCGCGCCGCCACACGCAGCGGCCCGCCACCGGCCGCACGCCACCCAGCCCGCGCGCGATGTCGGCCAGCGGCAGCCCCAGCGCGACGCCGGCGGCCGCGGCCGCCAGCGCGTTCGTCACGTTGTGGCGGCCGGCCAGCGCCAGCGTCACCGCCTGCCGCTCGCCGCCGCTGTCGAGCGTGAGCGTCAGACCCTCGTCGTCCTCGACGACGTCGCCGGCCACCCGCACGTGGGCAGTGGCGCCGTGTCCGTACGTCACCACCCGGGCGCGGCTCTCGCGCGCCATGCCGGCCACCCGCGGGTCGTCGGCGTTGAGGACGGCCACGCCCTCGGGGGGTAGCACGCGCACCAGGCCGACCTTCTCCTCGCGCACCCCGTCGAGCGAGCCGAGGAACTCGGTGTGCACGGCGGCCACGGTGGTGACGATGCCGATCGTGGGCGCCGCCAGCGCCGCCAGCGCAGCCACCTCGCCGCGGGCGTTGCTGCCGATCTCCAGCACCACCGCCTGGTGCTCGGGCGCCAGCCGTAGCAGGGTGAGCGGCAGGCCCCACTGGTTGTTGAACGACCGCTCGGGCCGCAGCACCTCCCACCGCGTGGCCAGCACCCCCGCCGTCAGCTCCTTGGTCGTCGTCTTGCCGTTGCTGCCGGTGACCGCGACGACGGGGATCGCGAAGCGCCCGCGGTGCCAGGCGGCCAGCGCTCCGAGCGCGCGCGTGGTCTCCTCGACCAGCACGAGCGGGACGTTGGCGGGCACCTCATCGGGCAGCGTGTGCACGATCAGGCAGGCGGCCCCGCGGGCCGCCGCCTCGGCCAGGAACGCGTGGCCGTCGAGCCGGTGGCCGACGATGGCGAAGAACGCCTCGCCGACGCCGAGCGAGCGCGAGTCGATCGACACGCCGGTGACGGGGATGCCGAGGTCGCCCGCCACCAGGGCGCCCTGGGTGGCGCGCACGATGTCCTGCACGGTGAAGGGCGGCAGGCGGCTCATCGGGCCGCCCGCTCCCGGAGAATCTCGCGCGCGACGGCGCGGTCGTCGAAGTCGAGCACGGAGGCGCCGACGATCTGGTAGGTCTCGTGCCCCTTGCCGGCGATGACCACGGTGTCGCCGGCGGCCGCCCAGCCGAGCGCGGCCCGGATCGCCACCCGGCGGTCGGGCTCCGTCACGCAGCGCTCGCGGGCCCCGACCACGCGGAGCACGCCGGCGACGACCTCCTCGATGATCGCCTGGGGCCGCTCCGAGCGCGGGTTGTCGGAGGTGACCCACGCGCGGTCGGCCAGCCGGGCGGCGATCTCGCCCATGATCGGCCGTTTGCCGCGATCGCGATCGCCGCCGCAGCCGAACACCACGCCCAGCCGGCCCTGGGTGATCTTGCGCGCCGTCGCCAGCACGCGCTCGAGCGCGTCGGGCGTGTGCGCGTAGTCGACCACGACCAGGAACGGCTGGCCGGCCTGGACCTGCTCGAAGCGGCCGGGAACGGTGCCCACCCCGGCCAGCGCCTCGGCGATCGCGTCGGGCGTGAGGCCGAGCGCCAGCCCGGCGGCGACGGCACCCAGCAGGTTGCTCACGTTGTGCTCGCCGATCAGCGCCGAGCGCAGCGTCAGCCGCCCGCGCGGCGTGTCCACGATCATGCGGATGCCGTCGAGCGCGGAGGTGTGCTCGACCGCGCGCACGAGCGCGCCGGTGCCGAGGCCGAAGGGCAGCACCGGCACGTCGAGCCCGGCCACCATCGCCGCCCCGGCGGGATCGTCGGCGTTCACGACCGCGGTACGTCCCGGCTTGGGCGAGGCGGCCAGCAGCTCGAACAGCCGCCGCTTCGCGCGCCGATACTCGTCGAGGGTGCCGTGGAAGTCGAGATGGTCCTGGGTCAGGTTGGTGAAGATGGCCACGTCGAAGTCGAGGCCGTCCACGCGCGAGAGCGCCAGCGCGTGCGAGGAGACCTCCATCGCCACGCCGCCGATGCGGCGCCCGCGCATCTCGGCCAGCATCCCCTGGATCTCGAGCGCTTCTGGCGTCGTCTGGTTCGCCGGGCGCGCCTCGCCGCCCAGCACGTACTGGATCGTGCCAATGATCCCGGTGGTGAAGCCGCGGGCGCGCAGCAGCGCGTCGACGAGGTACGACGTCGTCGTCTTGCCGTTGGTGCCGGTGATGCCGACCAGCGTGAGGGCGGCGGAGGGGTGCCCGTGGAAGGCGTCGGCCAGGCGGGCCAGCGCCACCCGGGCCGAGGGCACCAGCACCTGGGCCACCGGCAGATCGGCGAGCGGCTCGCCCTCGGTGACCACGAGCCGGGCGCCGCGGGCGACGGCATCGGACACGAAGCGGCGAGCGTCCTGCTTGAAGCCCGGAACCGCGACGAACAGGTCGCCCGGCTCCACCCGCCGGGAGTCCGCGGTCAGGCCGCTCACCGCGGGTGGCGGCGTGCCGACCACTCGGCGCTCGGGCAGCGCGTCGATCAGCAGTCGCACGGACACGTCCTGTCTGGGCATGTCATTTCGCGGCGGTGCCCGTCAGGGTGAGCCGCACGCCGGCCTCCACGTCCAGCGTCTCACCGGGCGGCGGCGCCTGCTCGACAACGCGCCGGCCGCGTCCGGCGACCTTCACGGCCACGCCGAGCGGCGCCAGCAGGGCCAGCGCCTGGCGCAGGGTCTGGCCGCGCAGATCCGGCATGATCCGCGCGTCGATCGACTCGGCGGCGGCCGCGCTGGCCAGCCGCACGCGCCCGGCCGCCCCCTCGGCGGGCCCGGTCACGATCGACAGCGGCGCGATGTCGCGCGGCGCCACATCGAGATACCGGAGGACCTCGGTGCCGATCGCCGAGAAGATCGGCGCCGCCGCCTCGCTGCCCCACTTCTCGTTCTTCGGCTCGTCGAGCATGACCAGCATCACCAGCCGGGGCTCGTCGGCGGGCGCGAACCCGACGAACGACAGCACGCCGGGGTTGCGCGAGTAGCGGCGCGTGGTCGGGTCGAGCTTCTGGGCGGTGCCGGTCTTGCCGGCGACCTCGTAGCCGGCGATGGCCGCGTTGTGGCCGGTGCCGCCGGCCACGACCTGCGTCATCAGCCGGGTCAGCGTCCGCGCGGTCTCGGGGGCGATCACCTGGCGGACCGACCGCGGCTCGAATCGGCGCGTCTGCCGGCCCTCGGCGTCGAACAGCGCGCGGACCAGGCGGGGCTGCATCAGGACGCCGTCGTTGGCGATCGCGCCGAACGCGGCGACCATCTGCAGCGCGGTGACCGAGATCTCCTGGCCGATCGACATCGTCGGCAGCGACAGCCCCGACCAGCGCTGGGGCTCGCGCAGCTGGCCGCGGCTCTCGCCGGCCAGGCCGATCCCGGTGGGGGCGCCGAAGCCGAACGCCGTCATGTAGCGGTAGTACCGGTCGCGCCCGAGCGAGAGGCCCACCTTGATCGAGCCCACGTTCGACGAGTTCTGCAGCACCTCGCCGAAGGTCAGCCAGCCGTACTTCTTCCAGTCGTGGATCGTGGTCTTGGCGATCGTGATGCTGCCGTTCTCGGCCCAGATGCGGTCCTCGGGATGCACGACGCCTTCCTCGAGCGCGGCGGCGGCCAGGATGATCTTGAACGTCGAGCCCGGCTCGAACGGATCGGTCACGGCGCGGTTGCGCCAGTGCTCGCGCGAGGGGACGTCCAGGAAGGCGTTCGGGTTGAAGGTCGGCCGGATGGCCATGGCCAGCACGTCGCCCGTGCGCGGATCCATCACGACCGCCATGGCCGCCTTGGCCTGCGTGCGGCGATAGGCGGCGTCGATCTCCCGCTCGGCGAGGTACTGGATCGTGCGGTCCAGCGTCAGCATCACGCCCTGGCCGGGCGCCGGCCGCTGGATCACAGCCTCGGTGACGACCTCGCGCCCGAGGGCGTCGCGGCCGACCACCGCCTTGCCCGGCGTGCCGGACAGCGCGTCGTTCATCGCGCGCTCGATGCCCTCCAGCCCGCCGTCCACGCCCTCGAAGCCCACCACGTGCGCGCCCAGCTCGCGGTTGGGATAGAGCCGCAGCGGCTCGGGCAGAAAGCCGAGGCCCGGCTCGCGCAGCGCGCGGATGTCGGTGGCCGTCGCCGGCGGCAGCCGCCGGCGCAGCCACACGAACGACTTGCCGCTGGTGAGCGCGGCGTGCAGCTCGCGCTCGGGCATCGCGAGCAGCGGCGCCAGTCGGGCGGCCACGCGGACCGGGTCACCGACGGCGCGCGGCTGGGCGAAGAGCGACTCGGCCGGGCTGGACGTCGCCAGCGCCGCACCCTGGCGGTCCACGATGGGTCCGCGCTGGGCCTGCAGCACGACGGTGCGGGAGTACTGGCGCTCGGCCAGCGCGGCGAGCTCGCCGTGGCGGATCACCTGCAGCCAGCCGAGACGGCCCACGACCCCGGTGAACGCCAGGGCCAGGATGCCGGCGAGGACGAGGACGCGGGTGCGGAGCCCGGCGGTCATTCTCGATGAGGGCCCCGACATGGCCCCCATACCCCCCGACGGCTCGGAGCGCCCCGGCGCAGCCGTGACGCTCCTCGATACCCCGCTCGGCCCTGCGGACCCCGACATGACGCGGGGTCGTCGCACCCCTCGAGGATCCGCGAGGGCACGCCGCCGGCGCGCGTCACCTGATGGGGATCCTCGCGGTGTCATCGGGGAGTGCGGCCACGCGGCTGCGGTGGGCGGCGGCCAGGCCGGTGCCGGCCGGCACGTACTCGCGGGCCAGGCGGACCTGCTGGCGGTCGGGCGCGGCCAGACCCAGCTGGCGCGCGCGCTGCTCGACGCGAGCGGGCGCGCGGAGCGTGGCCACCTCGACCTCGAGCTGGCGGATCGCCGTCTCGACGTCGGACCGCTCATGGTGCAAGCGGTCGAGCTGGTAGGCCAGGTGAACCTGCTGCACGCGCAGGCCGACGACGCCGAGCGCGCCGCAGACGAGCGCGGCGGACACGAGGAGCGCGCCGACGAGCGAGCGTCGCACGCGCGGGTCCTGTTCCCGATGCAGTGTCTGACGAGTCTTCACGGCAGCCGCTCCAGCACGCGCAGCTTCGCGCTCCGGGCGCGGGGGTTGGCCCGCACCTCGTCCTCCCCGGGCTCGAGGGGCGAGGGCTCGAGCGCGGCGAATCCCGCGGCCTCGAGGCTCCGGAACGTGTGCTTCACCATGCGGTCTTCGCCCGAGTGAAACGCAATCACGCCGAGCCGTCCGCCGCGGGCCAGCAGTCGGGGGCCGTCCTCGAGGGCCCGTCGGAGGGCGCCCGGCTCGTCGTTCACGGCCATGCGCACGGCCTGGAAGGTGCGGGTCGCGACGTGCAGCCGCCGCGGCCACGCCTGGCGAGGGACCCCCGCCCGCACCGCGGCAACGAGGTCGCCCGTGGTGGCGAGCGGACGTCGATGGACGATGGCGCGCGCGATGCGGCGCGCGAAGCGTTCCTCGCCGTACTCGTGGAGGATCCGGGCCAGCTCGGCCTCCGGCAGCCGGTTCAGCAGCGTGGCGGCCGGCTCGCCCCGGGTGGGGTCCAGGCGCATGTCGAGCGGCTCGTCGCGCTGGAACGAGAAGCCCCGGCCGGAGCCCTCGAGCTGCCAGGAGGAGATGCCGAGGTCGAGGAGCACGGCCCGCGCTTCGTCGACGCCGTGCTCGGCGGCCACGACGCCCAGGTCGGCGAAGCTGGCGTGGGCCAGGCGCGCGCGCTCACCAAAGCGCGCCAGCCGGGCGCCGGCCTGCCGCAGCGCCTCGGGATCGGCGTCGAGGCCGAGCAGGCGCACGGCAGCCCCACTGCCCTCCAGCATCGCCTCCGCGTGTCCGCCCATCCCCACCGTCCCGTCGATCACCCAGCCCCCCTCACGCGGTCGCAGCAGAAACGTCACCTCGTCCACGAGCACGGGAACGTGAACCGTTAGACTCCGTACGCCGAGAGCTTCTCGAACAAG
>JBGPZN010000531.1:0-2604 GCA_041493815.1 Methylomirabilia bacterium | reverse complement strand
TCGCACGCGGTGGGGGATGCTCATCCGCGCGGCCACCGTCGACCGGGAGATGCTGGGCGCCCTCGGCGTCAACGTGGCCGCGCTCTACACGCAGGTGTTCATGTTCGGCAGCTGGCTGGCCGGCTTCGGCGGCGCGCTGGCGGCGCCGACGGTCGCGGTGGCGCTCGGCATGGACGGCGACGTGCTGACGACGGCCTTCGTCGTCGTCGTCATCGGCGGGCTGGGGAGCTTCGCGGGCAGCTTCATCAGCGCGCTGCTGGTCGGGCTGCTGCAGTCGTTCGGGATCCTCATCTTCCCGGCCATCTCCATCGTGCTCCTCTTCGCCCTCATGGCCGTCGTGCTGATCGTGCGGCCGTGGGGACTGCTCGGCCGGCCCGAGGAGTAGCGCGATGCGGCCCGCCGTCAAGCCCGGTCTCGTGGTCCTCGCGCTCGCGGTGGCGCCTTTGGCGCTCCCGCCGTTCTTCCTCCAGCTCCTGACCGAGATCGCGATCGTCGGCCTGTTCGCCACCGCCTTCAATCTGCTGATGGGCTTCGGCGGGATGGTGTCCTTCGGCCACGCCGCCTACTTCGCCCTCGGCGCCTACGCCCCGGCCCTCCTGGTCAAGCGCGCCGGGGTCCCCGTGCTGCTCGCGCTGCCGGCGGCCCCGGTGGTGGCGGCGGCCGGCGCGCTGCTGTTCGGCTTCTTCATCGTCCGTCTCAGCCACACCTACTTCGCGATGCTCTCCCTGGCCTTCGGTCAGATCGTCTTCACCGTCATCTTCAAGTGGAAGGCGCTCACCGGCGGCGACGACGGCCTGCTCGACGTGTGGCCGCCGACCTGGCTCAAGTCGGCGGCCGCTTACTACTACTTCACGCTGACGGTGGTGGGACTGAGCGTGCTTGCGTTGCGCGCCATCGTCGATTCGCCGTTCGGCTACGCGCTGCGGTCGGTGCGCGAGAATCCACGCCGGGCCCGCTTCATCGGCATCGACGTGCGCCGCCACCAGCTCGTCGCCTTCGTCATCTCCGGCGCTTTCTCAGGGCTCGCCGGCGGGCTGTTCGCCTTCTACAACGGCAGCGTCTTCCCCGACTTCGCGTACTTCACCAAGTCCTTCGAGCCGCTCGTGGTGGCGCTGCTCGGCGGCGTGCAGTCGTTCTTCGGGCCGCTGGCCGGCGCGCTCGGCTTCAAGCTCCTCGAGTGGCTCGTCAGCCGGCAGTGGCCCGTGTACTGGCCGCTGTTCCTCGGCACCATCGTGATCCTGGTGATCGTGCTCCTGCCGCAAGGCTTCGTGGGGCTCGTGGGAGGGCGCCCGTGGCGGACCCGACCGACCACCAAGGCCTAGTCCTCCAAGGCCTGGTCCTCCAAACGCTCGGCCTCCGCAAGCACTTCGGCGGCATCCAGGCCGTGAACGGCGTGGACCTGGCGGTGCCGCCGGGTGACCTGCGCGCGATCATCGGGCCCAACGGCGCGGGCAAGACCACGCTCTTCAACCTGCTGAGCGGCGACCTCGCGCACGACACCGGCCAGATCTACTTCGGCGGGGAGGAGGTCAGCGGGCTGCCGCCGCACCGGCTCTGCCGTCGCGGCCTGGGCCGCACCTTCCAGATCACCAGCATCTTCCGCCGCCTCACCGCGCTGGAGAACGTGCAGACGGCCTTCCTCAGCCACCACCGCCGCCACTACAACGTGTTCGTCCCCGCCCGGCGTCTCTACCGCGACGAGGCGCTGGCGCTGCTCGAGCGCGTCGGGCTTCACGAGCAGGCGGCCAAGCCGAGCGGGATCCTCGCCCACGGCGATCAGCGCCGGCTGGAGCTGGCCATCGCGCTGGCCGGCGCTCCCCGCCTGCTGCTCCTCGACGAGCCCACGGCGGGGATGGCGCCGCGCGAGCGCCACGAGATCATGGCGCTGGTGGCGCGCATCGCCGGCGACACCGGCCTCACCGTCGTGTTCACCGAGCACGACATGGACGTGGTGTTCGCGGTGGCGCGACGGATCACGGTCCTGCACCAGGGCGCGGTGCTTGCCGAGGGCGCGCCCGCCGAGGTCCGGGCCAACGGCGACGTGCAGCGCGTGTACCTCGGCCAGCCGGCACACTGATGGCGCTGCTCGAGCTCAGCCACGTCGACACCTACTACGATGACAGCCACATCCTGTTCGACCTGTCGCTCACCGTCGAGGCGGGGGAGGTCGTGTGCCTGCTCGGCCGCAACGGCGCCGGCAAGACGACGACGGTTCGCAGCATCGTCGGGCTCACGCCGCCACGCTCGGGGCGCATCACCCTGCGCGACCGCGATCTCGCTGGCCTGGCGCCCTTCCGCATCGCCCGGCTCGGAATCGGCTTCGTGCCGGAGGACCGGCGTGTCTTTCCCAACCTGACGGTGCACGAGAACCTGGAGGTCGCGCGGCGGACCTGGGGCAACGGCGCCGCCGGCGGCTGGACGGAGGAGCGCGTCTTCGATCTCTTCCCCATCCTGCGCGAGCGGCGCCGCCAGCTCGGCGGCACCCTGAGCGGCGGCGAGCAGCAGATGCTCACGATCGCCCGCACGCTGATGGGTAACCCCCAGGTGCTTCTGCTCGACGAGCCGTCGGAGGGGCTGGCGCCGCTGGTGGTGGAGACGCTGCGC
>JBGPZN010000362.1:0-3974 GCA_041493815.1 Methylomirabilia bacterium | reverse complement strand
GTGCTGCGCAACGTGCGGCTCACGGCGACGCCCGAGGTCGCGCCGCCGCGGATGGCGGCGCTCACGCCCGGCGTCGATGCGCCCCCGGGCACCGCCTCCGTCGCCGCCGCGTCCGCCTCCACCTCGCCGATGGCCGGACTTCCGCCGCGACCGGTGTCGGACCTCGCCGCGCAGCTGGCCGCGGTGGGCCCGCCGCTGGATCAGGCGGCGGCGCTCGCGCGGGTGCTCGCGCGCTGGGGCGTGACCGTGTCGCCGGGCGAGGATCCGTGCCGCGCGGCCGCGCGGGCCGGGCTCGAGTGCTACGACGGGCGCGGCACCTGGACGGTGGTGCGGCGGCTCGGGGTTCCTGTGACGGTCAAGCTGGTCACCGCCGACGGCGCGCGGTCCTACGCGCCGGTGACGGCGCTCGACGGTGATCTGGTCACGCTTCAGCTCGGCGAGCGCCTGGCGACCCTGCCGCTGGCCGCGGTGGACAAGCTGTGGGATGGCACCTTCTCGGTCGTCTGGCGGCCGTTGCCCGGCGTGGCGCGCGTGCTGGGCCCGGGGATGCAAGGGCCGGGTGTCGCCTGGCTGCGGCGCGCGCTGGGCGACGGCGACATCACCGCTCGCGAGCGGGGTCCCGCGGTCTACGACGAGGCCCTCGCCGCGCGGGTCGTCGCCTTCCAGAAGCGCGAGGGGCTCGAGGCCGACGGCATGGCGGGGATCGAGACGCTCGTACGCTTGAGCACCCGGCTCGACGTCCGCGCGCCGCTGCTGTCGAGCGACCCGGCGGCGAGGTGAGCGATGTCCTACATCCTTGACGCGCTCAAGCGGGCCGAGCAGCTGCGCGGCGGTCCAGCGCGCGCCATCCGCGCGCCGCGGGCCTTCCCGGCGGAGGGGGCCCCGCGCCGCTGGCCGTGGCTCGTCGGAGGTGCGGCAGGGATGGCCGTCCTCGTGGTCGCCATCGCCCTCTGGCCGACGACGGCACCGCCCGTGAGCACGTCCGCACCTGCCGAAGTCCCGGCGATCGCCGCCACGACGGTACCGGTCGACGTGGCCCCGCGAGTGGAGCCGGCCAGGTCAGAGCCGCCGCCCGGCGCGGAGCCGCGACCGTCGCCCGCGATCGACCGCCGCGTTCCCGCTCGCGTCGTGCCGCCGCCGGCCGAGCGCAGCCCGGCCAGCCGCCTCGCGCCGCCGGCCGCGGCGGAGCGCAGCAAGATCGGCAGCCTCACGCCTGCGCCGGCGCCGGTGGAGCGAAGCGCCGCGAGCCGCCCGGTCGCGCCGCCGCCACCCGAGGTGGCGCGCGCCGTCCCGCCGCGGCCGAACGCGCCCGAGCCGGCCGCGCCCGCCGGCGACGTCAAGGCGAGGGCCGCGAAGATCGCCCTGCAGGTGCTGAGCTGGGCGCCCGAGCCGAAGGACCGCTTCGTGTTCCTCAACGGGCGCCGCTACGGCGAGGGCCAGAAGGTCGACGACCAGCTCCTCGTCGAGCACATCATGGAGGACGGCGTCGTGCTGTCGTTCCAGGGCGAGCGCGTCACCATCAAGGGGCGCTGAGCGCCGCTACACTCCCGCCCGCTCCATCAGTGAGCCCAGCACGCGCTCGGCCGCGAAGTACTCGGCGGCGATCTCACGGGCCGCGCGGCACTGCCCCTCGTAGTCGGACGCGATCGCGTCGACCGCACCCAGGATCTCCTCGGCGTCGCGCCAGCCGAACAGACCGCGCCCGCTGGGCAAGATATTGCTGAAGCCGGTCTCCTGGGTGATGACGGGACGCCCCGCCGCCAGGTAGCAGGCGCTGCGGTCGCTGAACCAGCCGCTGCGCAGGCGGACGTTCTGGTCCTTGGCCACCGTGAACTCGCCGCGCGAGTTCCGGATGTAGTCGCGATACGTCGTGATCTCACGGGAGACGCCGGCCGCGGGGACGACGCGCCAGCCGTGCTCGCGGAGCATCGGCCCGGCCTCGGCCGCGTCGGGCGTGATGTCGAGGGCCAGCTCGAGCGGCGCCGGGCACCGCTTCGGCAGGTCGAGGATCTTCAAGAACTCGCGCTCCTTGCTCCAGTAGTACGTCTCGCCCCGGAAGACGCGATCGTTCTGGTGGCGCCAGGTCGCGACCGTCGTGTAGGGCGCGCCCGCGCTCGGGCGGGCCGACGGCCAGAAGTCCAGCACCACCGGCTGGCGCGTCGGATGCCAGGTGAAGCGCTCCAGCGGGACGCCGCAGTCCGGCCGCCCGAGGTTCTCGCCGAAGGTGAAGAGCACGTCGTAGGCCGATAGCCCCGCGATCATCTTGGCGTCGCCTTCTGCGACGCCGACCTGCGACCCCACCGGGTCGGTCTCGACGTAGAGGCGGCGCGGCCCGGCGAAGTGCTCCTCGCGCATCTCCTGGGCTCCCGTCACGTTGAGCATCGCCGCGGCGTCGCGGTAAAGCGCGCGCAGCCGTCCCTCGTCCAACCCGTAGCAGCGCCCGTCGAGCGCCTGGGCGCGGCACACCCAGCGATCGCCGAATCCGTGGGCTTCGAACGCGGGGACGACCGCGGCGACGTTGCGGACCGGATCCGGAGTGAAGTCGCCCAGGGCGGGGTCGTACACCCAGCGGCTCGAGTCCTCCACGTAGTAGGGGTCCCAGCCGAGCCGCTTCAGCCCGACCAGGTAGTGGAGCACCTGCCAGGTGATGCCGGCCAGGGGATAGAGGAACGCGATGCCGAAGACGATGACGGGCCCCCGGGGTGCCCTCATGACATCACCGGTGCGACTTGCAGCGCGTGCAGGCGCGCGTACACGTGGCGGCGCGCGAGCAGCTCGCCGTGCGTACCCTGCTCGGCGATGGTGCCATCCTGGAGCACGACGATCCGGTCGGCCTCGCGGATCGTCGACAGCCGGTGCGCGATGATCAGCGTGGTGCGGCCCTTCATGAGCCTCGCCAGCGCTTCCAGGATGGCGCGCTCGTTGTCGGCGTCGAGCGCGCTGGTGGGCTCGTCGAGGATCAGGACGGGCGCGTCCTTGACGAAGGCCCGCGCGATGGCGAGGCGCTGGCGCTGCCCGCCCGACAGCGTCGCCCCACGCTCGCCGACGACCGCGTCGTAGCCTTCGGGCAGGACGGCGATGAACTCGTGGGCGTTGGCGGCGCGGGCGGCGCTCTCGACGTCCTCTGCGGTGGCCCCCGGCCGGCCGTAGGCGATGTTCTCCCGGATGCTGGCGCCGAAGATGATCGGGTCCTGCAGCACCAGCGCGACGCTCTCGCGGAGCGAGCGCAGGGTTAGCGCGCGCAGATCGAAGCCGTCGAGCGTGATGCGTCCGGCCCCAGGATCGTAGAAGCGCACCACCAGGCTCGCCAGCGTGGTCTTGCCGGCGCCCGAGGCGCCGACCAGGGCGACCGTCTCGCCGGGACGGACGTCGAGCGACACCTCGCGCAGCACCGGCTCGCCCCCACGGTAGGCGAACGAGACGCGCTCGAAGACGAGATGACCCCGGGGGCGGCCGGGCAACGGCTTGGCGTCGGGAGCGTCGGTGACCTCGGGCCGGATATCGAGGAGCGCCAGGACCCGACGAGCGCCCGCGGCCGCCCCCTGGACCGCGACGGCCGTGTAGGCGAGCGTCTCCAACGGCCTGTAGAGCATCACCACGTAGGCCGCCAGCAGGACGACGTCGCCCGGCGTGAGAGCGCCGTGAAGTCCGCGGAGGCCGGCCAGCCAGACGACCGCCGCGGTGCCGACCGCCATCAGCAAGGACACGACCATCTGCGAGCCCGTCTGCAGCAGCGTGAGGTGCAGGTTCGCGTGCAGGCTCTCGGCGGCCTGGCGCTCGAAGCGCTCGCGCTCCAGCGGCTCGCGGGCGAAGGCCTGCACGGCGCGGATGGTGGTGAGCGTCTCCTGCACGCGGCTGCTCACGGCGCTCTCGCGCTCGTGCACGCGCATCGAGTGCCGGGTCATCGGACGGTCGAGCCGCCGGATCAACAGGATCAGCGGCCCCGCGATGGCCAGCGCGGCGACGGTCACGCG
>JBGPZN010000015.1:0-16411 GCA_041493815.1 Methylomirabilia bacterium | reverse complement strand
GTCGAGGCTCACGGCCCGCGATGCTAGCACGGCCCGGTCGTTGACCCCTGGGGCCCGCTCGGCTAGGCTCGGGCCCATGCTCGACATCGTGATCGCCAACGGAACCGTGGTGACCTCCGAGGGCGCCGGCACCTGGGAGGTCGGTATCCAGGGTGAGCGGATCGCCGCCGTCGGCCTGCCGGGCTCGCTGCCGCGCGACGGCGCCCGCGTGATCGACGCCACCGGCCGGATCGTGGTGCCAGGCGGCATCGACCCGCACACGCACCTGGCCCACGCCATCATGAGCCATCCCGACCAGCCCTCGGCGACCCTCGGCCCCGAGGACGACACCCGGGGCATGGCGTACGGCGGAACCACCACGCATCTGGACTTCGTCTACGTGCGGCCCGGCGTGGACGACATCCAGGCCGCCATCGAGCAGCGGGCGGCGCGCTGGAAGAGCAACTCCCACGTCGACTACGCGTTTCACCTCACGCTGTGCGGCACGCTCGATCTGAAGGTCTTCGAGCAGATTCCGGAGGCGATCCGGGCCGGCTACCCGAGCTTCAAGGTGTTCACCACCAACGTGCTGCCGCCGCATCCCAGGCGGCAGGGCAACCGGCTCGACTTCGGGCGCATCGGCTTCGCCATGGAGAAGGTGGCGCCGGCCGGGGGTCTCATGGTCGTGCACGGCGAGGACGAGGACCTCGTGCAGTTCAACTACGAGCGCTTCCGTCACGAGGGGCGGATGGACGGCGCCAACCTGCACCTCGTCCACAGCAAGCTCTCCGAACTGCTGGCCTTCCGCCGCACCGTCGCCCTGGCCCGGGCCATGAGCGCCGCCGTCTACTTCGTGCACACCTCGGCGAAGGAGGGCGTGGACACCATCGGCGAGGCGCGCAGCCTGGGCCAGCCGATCTACGGCGAGACGCTGCACCAGTACGCGTGCTTCAACGCCGAGTACTACAAGACGCCGCGCGGCTTCTGCTCGCACACCTATCCGTCGCTCAAGTTCCCCGAGGACCAGGAGGCGCTGTGGCGCGGGCTCGTGCACGACGGCCTGGCCACGCTGGCCACCGACGAGTACCCGACCTCGCTCGCGCTGAAGCTGCGCGGCCGCACCATCGAGGACGTCACCGGCGGCAACGTGGGCGCCGAGGCCCGCATGGGCATCGGCTACAGCGAGGGCGTGGTCAAGCGCGGGATGACGCTGGAGCGCTTCGCCGCCGTCACCGCCACCAACGCCGCCCGGATCTTCGGGCTCTATCCGCGCAAGGGCGTCATCGCCGCCGGCAGCGACGCCGACCTCGTGCTCATCGACCCTGGCGTGCGCAAGACGCTCACGAAGGACGACTTCCACGTCACCGACTACAGCCCGTGGGAGGGCTGGACGGTGTCGGGCTGGCCGGTCACCACGCTGCTGCGCGGCAAGGTGATCGTCGAAGCCGGCACGCTGCTCGGCACCACGAGCGACGGCCGCCAGCTCACGCGCAAGATCGATCCGGTCGTCCTGCGTCGTCCCGCCTGCTGATCCGGCTCCTGTCCGCATGGCGGTGACGGTCCGGTTCGTCGGCTCGGGAGACTCGTTCGGCAGCGGCGGGCGGTTCCAGACCTGCATCCTGGTCGACGGTCCGCGCTCGCGCGTTGCGATCGACTTCGGTACCTCGTCGCTGATCGCGCTGGCCCAGCAGGGCATCGCCCACAACTCCATCGACGCCATCCTGCTGACGCACCTGCACGGCGATCACTGCGGCGGTGTGCCCTTCCTGCTCATCGACGCGATGCTGGCGGCCAAGCGCGACCGAGCGCTCACCATCGCCGGGCCGCGCGATCTCGAGCGCCGGATGGCGGAGATCCGCGAGGCGCTGTTTCCCGGCTCCCACGTCATGACGCCGAAGTTCCCCGTCGACTGGATCGAGCTCGAGCCGGGCCACCCGCGCGAGATCCTCGACCTGCGGGTCACGGCGCGGCCGGCCCGCCACACGCGAGAGACGAATCCGACGTCGCTGCGTGTGGAGGTCGGCGGCAAGGTGATCGCCTACACCGGCGACACCGAGTGGACGGACGACGTCGCCGCCGTCGCCCGCGACGCCGATCTCCTCATCGCGGAGTGCTACTTCTACGCCAAGCCGATCAAGTGGCACCTGACCTACCCGGCCATCGCCGCCCACCGCGCCGAGCTCGGCGCCACCCGCGTGATCCTGACCCACATGAGCCGCGAGATGCTGGCCCACGCCGATGAGGTGCCGGAGGAGTGCGCCAGCGACGGCCTCGTGGTGACGCTCTGAGCCACCTCTTCGACGCCGACACGCGGGTCGAGGCACTCGTGGCCGCGGTCGTCAGGACTTCGACGCGATCGCGTGGAGCAGCGCCGCCAGCGCCTCGGGGGCGGTGACGTTGGGGCTGTGGCTGGCGTCGAGCTCGATGTACTGCCAGCCGGGCTCTCGCTGCGCGCGCTCGGCGAACGGACGGAAGATGTCGCCGGGTCCCAGGCGCGTGCAGTAGACGTACGTGCGGGGCAGATGGGCGCCGGCGCTGGTGAGCCGGGCCGGCTCGTCGAAGGTCGCCAGCGGTTGCATCACCCGGCGCGGCATCACCCAGGCCAGGTCGGCCGCGCTCGTGTCGGCGGGCACCGGGTTGGGTGGAATGCGCCAGCCGTCGCCGTCGGTACGGGCGCCTTCCCGCATGCGTGCGCGCACGTCGGCCGGCAGGAAGTCGCCGAGCGACTGCCCGTCGCGCGGCACGAAGGCGTCGAGGTACACGACGTGGCGCAACCGCTCGGGCGCGCGGTCGGCGACCACCGTCGCCACCATCCCGCCGTAGCTGTGGCCGACGAGGATCACGTCGCGCAGATCCTCGAAGGTCAGCACGCCGAGCACGTCCTCCACGTGAGTCTGCAGCCCGATGCCGGGTCCGGCCTGGTGCGCGCGCTCGCCGAGACCCGTGTAGGTCGGCGTGAAGATCTCGTGGCCGCGGGCGCGCAGGAGCGGTCGCATCTTCCGCCACGCCCACGCGGCCGACCACGCGCCGTGCGCCACCAGGAAGGTCGCCATCGCCGCGCGATGGTAGCTCAGCTTCCGCGGTGCCGACAATCGCCTTGCTACACTCGCCCCGACATGCCCGCCCCGATCGGCCTCGTCACCTGCGCGGCGTGGCCCGAGATGAGCGCCAGCGACCAGTGCCTGGCGACGGCCCTGCGCGCGCGGGGACACGTCGTGCAAGCCGCACCCTGGAACGGGCCGTTCGAGCCGTTCGCGCGCGCCGCGGCCGTCGTCGTCCGCTCGGCCTGGGCCTATCACGAGGCGCCGGACGCGTATCTCGCCTGGCTCGATCGCCTGGAGCCGGAGCGCACGTTCAACCCACCGGACCTGATCCGGTGGAACCTCTCGAAGGCCCACGTGCTGGACCTCGGCGCGCGCGGCGCCGCGGTGCCCCGTTCGCGGCTCGTCGACGCCGAGCCGGCGGCCGTGGCGGCGGCGCTCGACGCCTTGCGACTCACCGAGGGGGTCATCAAGCCGGCGATCGGTGCCAGCGGCGTCGGCGTCGAGCGCGTGCGGCGCGGGGAGGAGGTGGCGGCGCTCGGGCGCGCGCGCGCCGGCCGTGCCCTCGACCGCGTGCTGGTGCAGGAGTTCATGGCCGGCATCGAGCACGGCGAGCTGGCCGGCGTGTTCTTCGACGGCGCTTTCTCGCACGGGCTGCGCCGGGTGCCGGCGCCCGGCGAGTTCCGCATCAACTCGCAGTATGGCGGCCGCATGGAGGCGGCCTCGCTGCCCGGGGACGTCGAGGCGCAGATGGCCGCGGTGCTGGCGCTGCTCCCGGTGCCGGCGCTCTACGCCCGCGTCGACGGCCTCGTGCGCGACGACCGGTTCACCCTGATGGATCTCGAGGTGAACGAGCCCGACCTCGGGATGGATCTGGTCCCGGGCTCCGCGGACCGCTTCGCCGACGCCCTGCTGGCCCGACTCGGCCGGCGCTGACGGCCGCTTCGGTCAGGCGTGGCGGTGGTGACCGCGCTCGTAGTGGGCGCGCAGGAGGTCGGCGCCGAAGTCGTTGCGCGGGTCGTGCCAGACCGAGTGGATGTGGTTGGCCTCGTTCTGCGAGTTGTCGAACTCGATCAGCACCGTCGGTCCGTGGATGCGGTAGTAGTGCGCGTGGCCCGGCTCGATCGGCCCCGCCCACGCGAAGTGCACGCGCTCGACCCCCGCCTCGCGAAGGCGGCGCAGCTCGTCGTCGGCGACCTCGGCGCGCATGTTTCGCGCGTACTCCTCGAGCAGCTTCAGCAGCAGCTCGCGCTGCGCCGCGCCGAGGTCGGCGGCCGCAATGCCTGCCGGCGAGGCGAGGCTGTCGCCGCGGGACGGGCCGGCGACGATGTCGCCCAGCGATTGCGTGCCGATCAGCATGCGGCGACGCTGCGCCTCGTCCATCCCCTGGGCGAGCGCGCGACCGAGGTCCTGCTCGCGCGCCAGCGTGCGAAGGCCCTTGAGGTTGCCCGAGCGCACCTCGGCCGGGTTGGCGCCGAAGAAGGCGGGCGTGACGGCGATCGGCTTGCCCGGGACCAGCGTGAAGTTCAGCGAGAGATGATGGCCCTCGAGCCGCCAGCCCCACGGCGTCCCCGGCCCCGCGGTGCCGAAGACGGTCACCGCGTAGTTGTCCGGATCGCGCATCAACCCGCCGAACGTCTCGAGCTGGCGCAGGACGCCCTCGAGCCGGATGACGTTCACGGCCTTGCCGTAGCCGAGGGCGCTCAGGCTGACCTTCATCAGCTCGTGCGCTGCGGCCCGGGCCGCCGCCGACATGTCCTTGAAGGGCAGCCCCTCGCGCCGGCGCGGGACGTAGCCCCAGTTCAGGCGCTCCGTGTCGCCGAAGCTGAAGACCGCGAGCCGGCGGCCGTCGGCCGGCAGCGCCGCCACGAACGCGGTCGCCGCACTGGCGATGGCCGTGCGCGCGCCGTCGGCGACCTGGGCGAGGGCGGGCCCGCGCCACGCCCAGGCGACGCCGGCCGCCGCCGCGCCGTGCAGCAGCCGGCGGCGGCCGATTCCGCTACGCATCGCTCACGGATACTTGACGGTGCAGCCGTAGGCGCGGGTGATCGGCGTCTTCACCGGCTGGTTGGCGGCCACGGCCTGCAGCGCGGCCCGCACGTAGTTCTGGGCGCCCTGCACGTCGCTGCGCCGCGCCGTCGGCTTGTCGTCGATGGCGCCCGCGTAGACGAGCATGCCGGCCTTGTCGATGACGTACATGTGCGGCGTGTTGGTGGCGCCGTACATCTGGCCGACGACGCCGGTGGGGTCGAGCAGCACGGCGCTCGGGCTGGCCTGGCGCGTCGTCGTCAGCTCGTCGGCCTGGCGCGGGCTGACGTGCCCCTGCGTGCCCGGCGACGACGAGATGATGGTGAGCCAGGTCACGCCCTGGCCGGTGGCTTCCTTCTGGAGCGCTTGCATGTTGCCGCTCTCGTAGTGCTTGCGCACGTACGGGCAGTCGTGGTTCGTCCACTCCAGTACGACGACCTGGCCGCGATAGTCGGCCAGGCTCACGCCTTTGCCGGTGGTCGCGGTGGCGGTGAACGCCGGCGCCGGCGCGCCGACCTTCACGGCGGCGGCGGCCGGCGTCGGGGCGAGCAGGCCGCCCCGGACGAGGACGGCCGCGCCGGTGCCGGCCAGGAACGTTCGACGGGTCAGTCTCAGCTTCGACATGCGTCCTCCTTGTGCGACGTGGTCGATCAGATCTTCTCGGTCGCGTCGACGACGACGCTCTCGCTCAGGATCTGCGGCAGCACGGTCGGCTCGGCGGCGGCGCCCGGCGGATAGAGCAGGTAGAGCGGCACGCCGTTGCGCCCGAACGAGCCGAGCACGTGCGTGATGGCGGGATCGCGCGTGGTCCAGTCGGCCTTCAGCCTCACCACGCCCTTGCGGGCGAAGGCGTCGGTCACGGCCGCCGACCGGAGCGCCACGCGCTCGTTGACGAGGCAGGTGAGACACCAGGCGGCGGTGACGTTCACGAAGACGGGCCGGCCGGCCGCCCGCAACTCGGCCAGCCGTTGCGGGCTGAACGGCTCCCACGCCCCACCGTCCGCGCGCGCCACTCGCGCGGCGGCGCGCGTATCGACCAGCAAGTCGAGCGCCGGGGCCCCGATCGCGGCGACGCCGAGCGCCACGACGCCGGCCGTCGCCACGCGCCGCCAGCGCCCGCCCGCCGCGCGGGAGACCTGATAGACCCACCCGGCGAAGGCGATCAGCACCAGGCCGGCCACGGCCGCCGCCACGCCCGCGGAGCCGGCCTGCTGGCTCACGACCCACACGAGCCAGGCCACCGAGGCGTAGAGCGGAAAGGCCAGGAGCTGCTCGAGCCGCACCATCCACGAACCGGGCGCCGGCAGAAGACGCTGCCACGCGGGGACGAGCGTGAGCAGCAGGTAGGGCAGCGCCAGCCCCAGCCCGAGCGCCTCGAAGACCAGCAGCGCGCTCGTCCACGGCTGGGTGGCGGCGTAGCCGACCGCCGCGCTCATGAACGGCGCCGTGCACGGAGTCGCCGCCACGGTGGCCAGCGCGCCGGTGAAGAACGAGCCGGCGTAGCCCGCGCGCGCGGCGAGCGCCTGGCCGGCGCCGGTCCAGCGCGCGCCCACGACGACCGCGCCCGAGAGGCTGAGCGCCATCACGAACAGGACGTAGGCCAGCAACGTCACGAAGAGGGGCGACTGGAGCTGAAATCCCCAGCCGAGCTGCTGGCCGCCGGCGCGCAGGCCGATGAGCGTGCCCGCCACGAGCGTGAACGACGCCAGCACGCCGGCCGTGTAGGCCAGGCCGTGGGCGCGCAACGCCGCGCGGCGACCGCTGGCGTGCCGGACGAGTCCGAGCGCCTTCACCGAGAGGACCGGCAAGACGCACGGCATCAGGTTGAGGACGAGGCCGCCGGCCAGCGCCAGCGCGGCCGCCTGCAGCAGCGACAGGCCGCCGCTCCCGGCGTGCGGCTCGGCGCGCACGGCAAACGCCTGGCGTGCCACGCCGCCGTCCAGCCGCTCGCTTACCACCAGCACGCCCTCGACCGGCCCCGCCACCGCCTCCGGTAGCGGTCCGCGCGCGACCTCCAGGGTGAGGCCGGCGTCGTCGATGCGCCAGCGCTGGGGCGCGGCGTGCTCGATCGCGCCCCAGCGCGCGGGATAGAACCACGCCTCGCTGACGCGCTGGGCGTCGAGGCCGCGGGCGGCGATGGCGAACGTCACGTGCTCGGGCGTGGCGACGAAGGAGGCCGGCCATGGGCTCGGCGCCGGCACCGTCCGGCGGGCCGCCGCGATCAGCGGAGCGCCGCGCGGATCGAGCGCCGGCATCGTCGCGGTCACCGGCAGCGTGAGGGCGATCGGCGCCTCCTCGGGGACGCACGTCTTCTCGCAGACGATCCAGCTCGCCCGGCCCCGCAGCGTGACGCGCCCCCCCGGTGCCAGGCCCGGCGGCGCCGTCACGGCGATCGGCAGCACCACCTCGCGCGAGTAGCCGTAGCTCATCGCCGGGCCCGCCGCGATCCGCTCGGGCGGCGGCCACTGGATCTCGCCGGCCGTGAAGCCGGCCGGCAGCGTCCACTCGATGCGGGGCGGCTCGCCGGAGTCGCCGGGGTTCATCCAGTAGGTGTGCCAGCCCGGCGTGATCGCCTGGCGGAGCGCGACCCAGAAGGTCCGGCCGGCGGCGATCGACTGCGTCTCGGCGAGCAGCTCGACGGCAACCAGCGGCGACGCCGGGGCCGGCAGGGCCAGCGCCGCCGGCGCGCCGGCGGCGACGAGGGCGGCGGCGAGGATCAGTCGGACGGCCGGGGCACGCATGTCGTCTCGCATTGTACAATCGCCGAGCGATGCCGCCGGTGGGACTCAACGTGTGGTCGCGCCTGTTCGAGACGACGTTTCCCTATCTCGATCGCACCGCCGCCCCCTTCGACTCGCTGTGGCTGCCCGATCACGTGCAGTACGCCGGCCACAAGGTGGCCGAGGGCTGGAGCCTGCTGACGTGGGCGATGGCGCGCTATCCCGACAAGCTGTGCGGCCACGAGGTGCTCTGCAACAGCTTCCGCAACCCCGCGCACCTGGCCAAGATGGCGGCCACGCTGCAGGGACTGTCGGGCGGCCGGCTGGTGCTCGGCATCGGCGCCGGCTGGAACGCCGAGGAGTACAAGGCGTACGGCTGGCCGTTTCCGCCGACGAAGGTCCGCATCGCCCAGCTCGCCGAGGCGATCGAGCTGATCCGCGCCATGTGGACGCAGGCGCCGGCGCACTACCGCGGCGAGCACTACCAGGTCGAGGGCGCCTACTGCGAGCCGCGGCCGCAGCCCTGCCCGCCCGTGATGGTCGGCGGCCACGGCGAGCGCTACCTGCTCCGCGTGGTGGCCCGCCACGCCGACTGGTGGAACTATCCGTTCCGCGGGCTCGACGTCTACGCGCAGAAGCAGGAGGCGCTCAAGGCGCACTGCCGCGACGTCGGGCGCGACTACGACGAGATCCAGCAGGTCGTGCGGGTCGGGATCCTGATCGGCGACAGCGAGCGGGAGGTCGAGCGCATCAAGGCCCGGCCCGAGACCCGGCCGCTGTCGGACATCCGCCTGATCGGCACACCCGAGCAGGTGACCGAGGCGCTGCTAGCGATCGTCGCCCAGGGCGCCGACTACCTCACCGTCAACTTCGCCGACGTCCCGAATCCGGAGGGCACTTGGCTGTTCGCCGCCGCCGTGCTCCCGCATCTGCGCGCGGCGTGAGGAGATGGCGGGTGGGGCCATATCGGGGCCCCCCACGTCAATCCTCGACGCGGGGGCAGCTCCAGCAGACCGCCCACGCCCAGCCGCCGAGCGAGCCCGCGTAGATCTCGGAGACGTACAGGCGGGCGTAGTGCGGGTTGCGGGCCATGAGCCCGCGCTGGTAGACGGCGTCTTCCCTGGAGCTCCAGCAGTAGAACGCGTGCCGGTTGGGGTGGTCGCAGACGTGTCGGGGCCGTGTGGCTACGGCTCCCGGCCACTGCCGCCCTGGCTGACGGTCCACCAACTCGAACTTTGCGTCGGCCGGGCGCGGCCGTCAAGTGCGAATGAAGTGCAGTGAACGAAATGCACGCGCCGGGCTGGCATCGATTGCGGCGGTGTTGTATTTTGCGACAGGCGGGGAGGCACGATGGAGATCGTCGAGACCAACCTGGCGGGGCTGACGCTGCACGGCCGCGGCAAGGTCCGTGACATCTACGATCTGGGCGAGCACTTCCTGATCGTCGCCAGCGACCGCCTGTCGGCGTTCGACGTCGTGCTGCCCACGCCGGTGCCCGACAAGGGCAAGGTCCTCACCCAGATGTCGGAGTTCTGGTTCGACCACTTCAAGGATCTCGTGCCCCATCACCTGGTGTCCACGCGGATCGAGGACTTCCCGGCGCCGGTCCAGCGCCACCGCGCACAGGTGCAGGGACGCTCCATGCTCGTGCGCAAGGCGACGGTCTTTCCGGTGGAGTGCGTCGTGCGCGGCTACCTGGCCGGCTCCGGGCTGAAGGACTATCTGACGACGGGCGCCATCTGCGGCGTGGCGCTGCCGTCCGGGTTGCGCGAGTCCGATCGCCTGCCGGAGCCGATCTTCACGCCGGCCACCAAGGCCGCGGCCGGCCTGCACGACGAGAACATCCCGGAGGCCGCGGCCGGCCGCCTGATCGGGGGCGACAACCTCCAGCGCGTGAAGGCGCTGTCGCTGGAGATCTATCGGCGCGCCGCCGAGTATGCGTTCCGCCGCGGCATCATCGTGTGCGACACCAAGTTCGAGTTCGGCCTCATCGACGGCCGCATCGCCCTCGTCGACGAGGTGCTCACGCCCGATTCCTCGCGGTTCTGGCCGGCCGACCAGTACAGCCCCGGCAAGGCGCAGCCGTCGTACGACAAGCAGTTCGTCCGCGACTATCTCGAGCAGATCGGCTTCGACAAGCGGCCGCCCGGCCCCGCGCTGCCGCCCGACGTCGTGCGGGCCACCAGCGCGAAATACGTCGAGGCGTTCACGCGCATCACGGGGCGGCCGCTGCGCGACGCCTGAGGCATCTCTGATCAAGTTCCTCCGCCGTCGTCCTCCGCTGGCGCTGGCGCTGGTCGGCCTGGTGGTCCTGCTCACCGGTCTCACCGGCGCGGTCATCGGCGGGTTGGCCTGGCGCGAGCAGCGGACGCGCTCGCGCGCACTGCTCGACGCGGCCATGGCCCAGGCCGCGCGCCTCACCGCCGCCCACGCCGCCCGGGTCTTCGAGGACGCCGAGGCCACCGCCCGGGTGGCCCTGTACCTCGTCCAGCAAAGCCTGCTCGATCCCAACGATTCCCGCGCGCTCGAGCACTTCGTGCTGGCCATGCTGCGCGCGCATCCGCACGTGAGCTGGGTGAGCTACGGCGATCGCGCCGACCGGTTCGTCGGCGCCTGGCGTGACGAGCGCGGCCACGTCTACATCAACCGCAGCTTCCCGGCCGCCGGCCGCATCCGCCTCGAGGAGGACCGCCTCCTGCCCGACGGCCGGCGGGAGGTGGTGCGGCGTTCCGACGACCACAAGTATCGACCGTCGGAGCGGCCGTACTTCCGCGCGGCCCAGGCGCGCCGCGACGTGGCGTGGACGGAGCCCTACGAGTTCTACGCCGGCGGCGGCCTCGGCATCACCTGCGCGGCGCCGCTGCTCGACGCGGCCGGCGGCGTGCGCGGCGTCTTCACCGTGGACTTCTCGCTCGACCGGCTGGCCGGCACCCTCGAAGACCTGGAAGTCTCGCCGCGCGGGCGCGTGTTCGTCACCACCGGGCAGGGGACCGTGCTGATCGGCCGCCGCGGCTCCGGCGCCTCGCGGGCCGAGGTCATCGACGCCGAGCTGGCGGCGGCCACCGCGCGGCGGACGCCGCTCGAGCGGAACGTGACGTTCGAGTTCGACCACCACGACGAGCGCTACCTGGGGCGGGCGGTACCGCTCACCGTCGGCGATCTGAAATGGCTGGTGGAGGTCGTGGTGCCCGAGCGCGACTACACCGAGCAGATCGACGCCCAGGCGCGGCTGGCCGTGCTCCTCGGCGCCCTCGCCCTCGGCGTCGCGCTCGTCGGCGGTATCGCGCTGGCCGGGTGGATTGCCCGACCGCTGCGGGAGCTGGCCCAGCTCGCTCGCCGCATCCGCCAGGGGCACCTCGACGTGGCGGCGGTGCCGCGCAGCCGCGACGAGATCGGCGTGCTCACCCGGGCGATGAACGACATGGCCCGCGCGCTGCGCGACCGGGACTTCATCCGTGAGACGCTCGGTCGCTACGTGAGCCCCGAGCTCGCCCAGGAAGTGCTGCGCGACCGCGGGGCGGTGCAGATGGGCGGCGAGGTGCGCGAGGTGGCCATGCTCATGTCCGACCTGCGCGGCTTCTCCGAGCTGTCCGAGCGCCTGGGCCCGGCGGCGATGATCGGCCTGCTCAACCGATACCTGGCCCGCATGACGCCGGTGATCCTGCAGCACCGTGGCGTCATCGACGAGTTCATCGGCGACGCGATCTTCGTGCTCTTCGGCGCGCCGTTCAGCCGCCCCGACGACCCCGAGCGCGCCGTGCGATGCGCGTGGGCCATGCAGGAGGCGCTGGCGGCATTCAATCTCGACAGCCGCTCGCACGGGCTGCCCGAGCTGAGCATGGGCATCGGACTGCACGTGGGCCCGGTCGTGGCCGGCAACATCGGCAGCGCCGACCGCGTGAAGTACGGCGTGGTGGGCCCCGCCGTCAACCTGACCGCGCGCATCCAGTCGCTGACCGCCGGTGGCGAGATCCTCCTGTCCGACGCGCTGCTGGCTCGCGCGTCGTCGATCGTGAGCGTGACGCCCGGCCGCCAGGAGCGCGTGAAGGGCCTGGCCGAGCCGATCAGCGTGTATCGGCTCCTCGAGGTCAAGGCGGTACCCGAGGGCGCCGCGTGAGGGTCCTCCTCATCCGGCACGCCAGCGCCGTTCCGAGCGGGACCCCGGGCATCGCCGATGACGCTCGCCCGCTCACGCCACGCGGCAAGGCGCGGTTCCGCGTGGCCGCGCAGGGCCTCGCGCGCATCGCCCACCGGCCCGACGTGCTGCTGACCAGCCCGCTGCCGCGGGCCCGCGCGACCGCCGGGATCGCCGCCCGCGCCTTTGGCCGCCTCGAGCCCACCGTCGAGCCCGCGCTCGCCCACGGCAGTGTCGCCAACGTCGTCGGCGTGCTGTCCCAGCAGCCGGCGGACTTCCTGGTCGCCATCGTGGGCCACGAGCCCGTGCTGAGCTCGCTCCTGGCCCGCCTGCTTGGCGCCAGTTCCGGGGACGGCTTCGCCTTCAAGAAGGGGGGCGCCGCCCTGGTCGACCTTCCCGGCGGGCCCCGCGCCGCGGGCCGGCTCGTGTGGCTGATAAAACCACGAATTCTAAGGATTCTTGCCGGCGACTAGACCCCGGAGATGCCCGGCGCCCCGCGGCGTGCTACGATCCGGTTCCCCGCCACCCGCCGGGGGTTCCACGCCGGGGAGGCGCTCAATGGCTCACGGTCGGCCCGCCCAGATCTCGCCTATCGGACGTACCCGGACGCTGTCGATCGACGTCGGTGGCAGCGGTCTCAAGGCCTCGGTCATCGACGAGTCGGGCCGGCTGCTCACCGACCGGGTGCGTGTCGACACGCCGGTGGGCAGCCCGCCCGCGGAGATCGTCGGGGCCCTCGCCCGGCTGGTGGCGCCGCTCGGGTCCTTCGACCGCGTGTCGGTCGGCTTCCCGGGCGTGGTGCGCAACGGCCGGGTCCTCACGGCGCCGAACCTCGACAACAAGGGCTGGAAGGACTTCGATCTGACGGGCGCGCTCGGCCGGGCGCTCGGCAAGCCGGTGCGGGTGGCCAACGACGCCGACGTGCAGGGCCTGGCGGTCATCGCCGGCACGGGCGTGGAGATGGTGATCACGCTGGGCACGGGATTCGGCACCGGTCTCTACCTGGACGGCCGGCTGGCCCCGCACCTGGAGCTGTCGCATCACACGCTCCGCAAGAGCGAGACGTACGACGAGCACCTCGGCAACGCCGCCCGCAAGCGCGTGGGCAACGGCAAGTGGAACAAGCGCGTGCGCAAGGCGATTCGCATCCTGCGCGCGCTCACCAGCTTCGACCACCTCTACATCGGCGGCGGTAACGCCAAGAAGATTGACTTCGAGCTCGACCCCGACGTGACCGTGGTGTCCAACGATGCCGGCATCAAGGGCGGCATCGCGCTCTGGCACGACTGACCGCGCCTCGATCCCGTAACGATTCCGTAATTTGACCCGATGCGCCGGAGACGGCAGGATGCCCGCCGGATGAAGGAGCTGGTGGCGGTCGTCGACCTCGGCTCGACGGCCGTCCGCATCCTGCTCGCCCGACTGACGCCGGCCGCTCGATTTCAGATCGTCGCTCAGGAGCGGGTGCCGACGCGGCTGGGCGGGGGCGCGCCCGGCACGCTGCCGCGCGCGGCGATCGAGGCGACGCTGCGCGCGGTGCGGCGCTTCTTCCGGCGTCATGCCCAGCCTGGCGAGGGGCCCCGCATCGTGGCGGTGGCGACCTCGGCGGTCCGCGACGCCAGGAACCGCGAGCGCCTGCTGGCGCCGCTGCGCTACGAGGAGGGGATCGAGGTGCACGTGCTGAGCGCGCGCGACGAGGCGCGGCTGGGGGTCGACGCCGTCCTGGAGAGTCTGCCGGTGCGCAATGCCGTGGTGGCCGACCTCGGCGGCTCCAGCCTGCAGCTCAGCCGCGTGCGCCACCGCAAGGTCGTGGGCACCGCCAGCGTTCCCCTGGGCGCCGTGCGGACCACGCGCCGGTTCCTGCGGCACGACCCCCCGCGGACGCGCGAGCTGCAGGCGCTGCGCAAGGAGATCCGGGCCCAGCTTCGCGCGGCGCTGCCGGCGGCCGCGCCGGACGAGGTCGTGGTGGGGCTGGGCGGCACCGTCCGCACGCTGGCCAGCATTTACCTGAAAACGCATCCCGGCGAGCGGCGCCACCGTCACGGGCTCCGGCTGCAGCAGTCCGACGTGACGGCCATCCGCGAGCGGCTGGAGAGCCTCTCGCTGCGGCGGCGGCGGAAGATCCGCGGCCTCAAGGCCGAGCGCGCCGACATCATCGTGGCCGGCGCCGTCGTCATCGAGGAAGTGCTGGTGTTCGGTGGCTATCACGCGCTGGTGGTGTGCACGCGCGGCGTCCGCGACGGGTTGCTCCTGCGCGAGACCTTTAACGGGCGGGGTTGAGATGGATGCCAACGCGTTCGTGAACCGCGAGCTGTCGTGGCTGGAGTTCAACCGGCGCGTGCTGGAGGAAGCGCAGGATCCCAGCGTGCCGCTCCTGGAGCGGGTGAAGTTCCTGTCCATCTTCAGCTCGAACCTCGACGAGTTCTTCATGGTGCGGGTGGCCACGCTCAAGCGGCGGCTGCACGCCGGCGAGCTGGCGCCGGGGCCCGACGGCCTCACGGCGGCCGAGACGCTGGCGGCGGTGTCGGGGCGGGTGCACGAGCTGGTGGACGAGCAGCACCGCTGCTTCCTGCAGGAGATCCAGCCGCTGCTGGCCGCCGAGGGTATCGTGCTGGTGCGGCCCAAGGAGCTGACCGGCGAGCAGCAGCGGTTCCTCGAGGAGTACTTCCGCCGCACGCTGTTGCCGGTGCTCACGCCGCTGGCCGTCGATCCCGGGCATCCGTTCCCGTATCTGGGCAACCGCTCGATGTGCCTGGTCGCCGCCATCCGGCCGGCCGCGCCGTCGACGCTGCCGCACAGCTCGCTGGCGGTGATCCACATCCCGAGCCAGGTCCTGCCCCGCTTCGTGCCGCTGCCCGACGCCCACGGCCGTCACCTCTTCATCCTGCTCGAGGACGTCATCCGGCTGCAGCTGCCGAGCCTCTACAACGGTTACGACATCCTGTCGAGCCACGCCATCCGCGTCACCCGCGACGCCGACATCCAGATGCGGGGGCGGCCGGAGGATCTGCTGCTCAGCATCGAGGAGAGCTTGCGGGGGCGGCGGCTCGGCACCGCCGTCCGCCTGCAGTACGACGCCGACCTGCCCTCCGACATCCTGGCCACGCTGCTGGAGGAGCTGGAGCTGCAGCCCGAGGATCTCTACGAGGGCGAGGGCTTCACGGCGTTCTCCGACCTGCTCCAGTTCTACGCGGGCCTCGACGTCCCCCGGCTCAAGGACGTGCCGCGGCCGCCGCATCCGGTAGCCGCCTTCGAGGGTCCCGACATCTGGAGCGCGATCCGCGCCCGCGACGTGCTGGTTCACCACCCGTACCACGGCTTCGACGCCGTCACCCGCTTCGTCCGCGAGGCCGCCGTCGATCCCAAGGTGCTCGCCATCAAGATGACGCTCTACCGCGTGAGCCCCGCCTCGCCCATCGCGCACGCGCTGCACACCGCCGTCGAGAACGGTAAGGAGGTCGCCGTGCTCGTCGAGCTGCAGGCGCGCTTCGACGAGGAGGCCAACATCCGCTGGGCCCGTGCGCTGGAGGAGGTCGGCGCCCACGTCGTCTACGGCCTGGTGGGCTTCAAGACGCACTGCAAGGCCTGCCTGATCGTGCGCCAGGAGGCCGACGGCATCCGGCGGTACTGTCACCTGGCGACGGGCAACTACAACGTGCGCACGGGCGGCATCTACGAGGACCTGGGGCTGTTCACCAGCCGCGAAACGTTCGGCGAGGACCTCACCGAGCTGTTCAACCTGCTCACCGGCTACACGCGCCCGCCGGGCTTCCGCCATCTGCTGCTGGCGCCCACGCACCTGCGCGACGAGCTGACCGAGCGCATCCGGCGTGAGGCGCGCCGGGCCCGGGCCGGCGCGCCGGCGCGCATCATCGTGAAGGTGAACAACCTCGTGGACCGCCGCCTGATCGAGGAGCTGTACGCCGCCAGCGAGGCGGGGGTGCCCATCGACCTCATCGTGCGGGGCATCTGCTGCCTGCGGCCGGAGGTGCCGGGCCTCTCCGAGAACATCCGCGTGGTGTCGATCGTGGACCGCTATCTCGAGCACGCGCGCATCTTCTACTTCGAGAACGCGGGCTCGCCGGAGTACCTGCTGGCCTCGGCCGACTGGATGCCGCGCAACCTCGATCGCCGCGTCGAGATCGCCTTCCCCGTGCTCGATCCCGCGCTGCAGCTTCAGGTGCGCCAGATTCTCGAGATCCAGCTCGCCGACACGGTCAAGGCGCGCCGGCTCCTCGGCGACGGCTCCTCGGTGCGCGCGCACGCCGACGGCCATCCTCCCCTACGCTCGCAGGAGCGACTCTACGAGTTGACGGCTCCCGGGGGTCCGCTCGCGTAGAATTCCGTCATGCCCGACGATTCCGTGCAGCGCCGGCTCGCCTGGGCCGGCGCCTGGCTGTTCGCCGTCGGGATGATCACCGGGGTGTGGGCCGCGGTCGTGATCACCGGGAAGGTCACCGTCGAGCTCCCGCGTCTGGCCCTGGCCGCCCACCTCAACGCGCTGCTCG